>CAYTXF010000052.1:0-21731 GCA_964440745.1 uncultured Bacteroides sp. | reverse complement strand
GAGTTCTCAGTGCAAGAGCATTGGGAATTAGGCATGGGCTATGGTGAATAAAATCGAAAAGCCGATTCTCGACCCAAAAATTTCCGAGAATCGGCTTTTCGATTTCCAAATGAGGGGTCAAATCGCCTTTCTCGACCCAAAAATTTCCGAGAATCGAAAATGAGGTTTTTTGGAAAAAAGGATAATACTAAAGGGAATTGATTTTCTTTCCTAAAATAAAGGAAACCAAAATCCCATTTATTTCCTAAAATAAAGGAAACCAAAATCCCATAAATATGGTCATGTTTTAGAACAAAATTCATTTAATATGGTAATATTTTGACACAAATTAAACATATATATGGTAAGGATTTGAAACAAATTTAACATATTTTTTGTAAGGTTTTGAAACAAAATTAGTATCTTTGCTGTCACAAACCATTGATAGATATGATACAACGTGACTTGCAACAACATCTGCGTGATTGGAAAGAGAAAGATGGTAAAAAACCCTTGGTATTAAGAGGTGCTCGGCAAGTAGGAAAATCCACAGCTGTGGATATCTTCGGCCAAACCTATTCAAATTACCTTAAATACAATCTTGATGAAGATGAGGATAGGGCAATCTTGGAGCGGGACCTTTCACTTGACGATCGCATCAACATCATGTTTGCCAACAAACTGATGAGAAAGAAGGAAGGAACCACGCTTATATTCTTGGATGAAATACAAAATTCTCCAAAGGCAATTAATCTACTTAGGTATTTTAAGGAAAGAAGACCTGACATTGATGTAATTGCCGCCGGGTCGCTACTGGAAAATACTGTGGACATAAAATCCTCATTTCCTGTGGGGAGGGTGGAGTATATGGCAATGCATCCCTGTAGTTTTCATGAGTTTATGGTAGCTATGGGCTACAAAGAATGGGAGTATTTCATCAACAATTTCGAACTTAGCCCATCTATCCATGCCTCTTTGATGTCACTTTTCAATCAATACATTGTGGTAGGAGGAATGCCTGAGGCGGTAGCGAAATATGCCAAAACCAAAGACATCCTTGCTTTAGATGACATTTACATATCTCTAATCCAAGGATACCTTGATGATGTGGAAAAGTACGCACGCCGAGGCAAGCTAACCGAGGTCATCAAATTCATTATTAAGAATTCATGGTATAAAGCAGGTGAAAAAATAACATTGACAAAATTTGCAGGCTCAGAATACAAAAGTCGGGAAGTGGGTGAAGCATTCCAAATGCTCCAGAAAGCATTTCTTTTGGAACTTGTGTATCCAACAACATCCCCTGTAGTTCCGGCATTGCCTGAAATGGGTCGAAAACCCAAGTTGATAATGCTTGACTCGGGGTTGGCAAATTTCCAAGCTGGAGTGCGCAAAGACATAATAGGCGCCATGGATATCTTAGACCTATGGAGAGGCAGGATTGCCGAACAGATTGTGGGGCAAGAATTGCTCACTCTAACATCTAAGGTAGGTCAGAATCGCATATTTTGGACCAAAGGAAAAGATGTGGCCGAACTGGACTTTATTTACCCTTATGAGAGCAAGATAATTCCAATTGAGGTAAAGAATGGGCATAATTCAAAGTTGGGGTCACTGCATACATTTATGGACGCCACAAATCATGGTTTTGCCATTAGGGTATGGTCGCAGCCTTTCTCCATTGACGATGTAGTTACCACAAATGGTCGCAAGCCTTTTAGATTGGTCAATCTCCCTTTCTACTTGGTACAAAAATTGCCAGCGATCATTGGGAAATATATCTAATCCTCCTCAAAAATCGAAAAGCTGATTCTCGACCCAAAAATTTCCGAGAATCAGCTTTTCGACCTCCAAATGAGGGGTCAAATCGCGATTCTCGACCCAAAAATTTCCGAGAATAAAAAAATTGCATTATCTTTGCGGAGAATAAAACCATGAGATATGATACTGCAAATCAGCTTAAGCAATTTCTTCTCCATCAAAGATGAGGTGGTATTGGATTTAGAACAATCCAATCGCCGCCTTCCTGAAAAGATGCGTCTTTCTGGTAATTCCTTTAAGGAGAATGGATATAACTTATTAAAGTCCATCGCCATATTTGGAGCTAATGCTTCGGGCAAATCAAATTTTCTGCGAGCCATCTCTGCATGCATAACCTTGATTACAGAATCCCATAATCGCACTGGCGCTAGCGCTCCACTGTTTAATCCTTTTAAATTCTATGATGAAGAGGTGCCCTGCAAATTTGAAATAGAATTTATAGTCGAGGGAGAAAAGTATATTTATGGGTTCAGCCTTATTAATCATATAGTAAAGGAAGAACATTTATTCTCATTCCCCAAAGGTTATCGTGCTGTAATTTTTCAGCGTAATACTGCAGGTGGAGTGACCACTTATAAATATGCAAAAAATTTTATTCGGCCTAAGGAGGTGAGCAGTAATACTTCTCCTTACACTCTTTTTCTATCACGCAGTGCTCAAATGAATCGAGAAGTGGCTGTAAAGATAGTAAAATTCTTTAAGGATCGATTCATGATTGGGTTGCCTAATACTGATTTATCGTTAAATCTTTTGTTGAATCATAAAGATCTAATAATGGAGGGCCTTCGTCGTGCGGATAGCGATATCATAGATTACGAGCTCCAGAACGATGCTAAGGTTAATAGGCCAAAATTAGTAACCTTCCATAAATTCAATCCCCAAAAAGGATTTGATTTCTTTAGAGAAGAATCAGCTGGTACTCGTCGGCTTTTGGCTTTGTTGCTTGCTCTGATTGATGTGGTAGAGAATGATAAAGTGTTGATTTTAGATGAATTAGAATCGAGTTTGCATACTCAGCTGGTTTCATATATTGTAGAGCTGTTCAATAGCAGCCAAAAGGCACAAATGGTTTTCAGCACTCACGATATCAACCTGCTGGAATCAGGATTGCTACGTCCTGACCAAATATATTTTGTATGCAAACGTGACACTGACGGAAGCACTGAACTTTACTCACTAAATGATTTTGACGATTATAAGAATTTTGATCATCTACGTCAAGATTATTTGCTGGGGCGTTTTAATGCGGTGCCGATAATTGATGATACCACATTCCCTCTCCCTCAAAATGAAAACTAAACAAAGAAAACCCCGCTCTACCAATCCTGTGATTTATGTATTCTGTGAAGGAGAGACGGAGGAACAATACATAAAAATACTAAAAGCACATTTTAGAGTCACTGTAAAGATAATTTCAAAAGTCGTGGGCACTAAAATAGCACCACGATTAATCAATGCGTATCTTGAAGAATATGGTTATTCTTCTCAAGATAGAGTTTATTTTATATACGATGGTGATCGAGATGATGTGGTTAAGAAATTGAAGGATATTTCACAAGGAGATAAAATTATATCAAATCCATGCATAGAGTTGTGGTTCCTTCTCCATTTCACTTCTTATCAAAAAGAGTCCAAATCCGAGGAGGTTGTAAAAGTGTTGAATAAATGCTGTACCGAGTACACCAAGGGTGTCATCGGAGAAAGCTTAAAGAGGATATTGAAAGAGAAGTGGCCCATCGCCACTGAAAGAGCTCAAAAATTACCAGAAAGTACAAATCCCTCTACAAATTTTTACAAGTTTATCAGTCATCTCCAAAATACGACTATTTAAAATCTCATTTTTTGATTCTCGGAAATTTTTGGGTCGAGAATCGCGATTTCACCCCTCATTTGGAGGTCGAAAAGCCGATTCTCGGAAATTTTTGGGTTGAGAATCGGCTTTTCGATTTTTCTGCCAGGAATCTAAAGAGTGGTTTCATACCCTTCTTGGCATATTTCCATTTTGGGGTTTACTAAAAATAAAAGCTGTGGCGCCAAAACTCATTGAGCCGGGAGCGCCACAGCCTTATTTTTTAGCAGGGGATTGTCTTACTTCACTTCCCAGGTTTCGCCAGCGAGGATCATGTCGCGCAGTGTGCTAAAGCCTTTCTTGGCGCGCACTTGCTCTACTTGCTGATCTACAGAGTCATTATAGGTGGGAGTCTCCACATCGCGAATCACGCCTACGGCTACGGGCAGGTTGGTGCCGTCCATCATGGCGAGTTGCTGATGCAGGAAGTTGCTCTTGGTGTGCGAGTCATGCACGAGCACATCGTCGATGGTGTAGCCATCCTCGCCAACCTTCACAGCCTTCAGACCGAAGCCATCCTGCACGATGCCATACTCCTTGTTCTTGCCAAAGAGCATCTTTTCGCCGTCGACCAGATGTATGGTCTTGTCAGCACGCACTTCCTTGTCGGTAATCGATGTGTGGATGCCATTGTTGAAAATCACGCAGTTCTGCAGGATCTCCACAACCGATGCTCCCTTGTGGCGAGCAGCAGCCAGCAATACCTCCTGGGTAGTGACCAGCTCCACATCGATGCTGCGAGCAAAGAACTGACCGCGAGCGCCAAACACCAGTTCAGCCGGGATGAAAGGATCCTCGGTGGTGCCGTAAGGCGACGACTTCGACACGAAGCCGCGATCGCTCGTGGGCGAATACTGACCCTTGGTGAGGCCATAGATCTTATTGTTGAAGAGCAGCATGTTGATGTCGATGTTGCGGCGCACGGCATGAATGAAATGGTTGCCGCCAATAGCCAGGCCATCGCCATCGCCAGAGATCTGCCACACTGTCATCTCAGGATTAGCCACCTTGAAGCCGGTTGCGATAGCGGCAGCGCGACCATGGATAGTGTGGAAGCCATAGGTGTTCATATAGTAAGGCAGGCGCGAGCTGCAGCCGATGCCGGAAATCACGGCAGTCATGTGAGGGGGCACGCCCAGAGTAGCCATAGCCTTGTGGAGCGAATTGAGAATAGCATGATCACCGCAGCCCGGGCACCAGCGCACACTCTGATCACTCTTGAAATTTGCGGGGGTGTATGTTGTCTCTTCCATTATTTCTCATCCATTATGTTGATTACACCATCTACAACCTCCTTTACCAGGAAGGGTTGTCCCTGAATCTTGTTGATGCGGCGAACCACCACGCCCGGAAGCTTAGCCTGCAGATAGTCGGCAAACATGCCAGTGTTGAGCTCAGCCACAATCACGCGCTTGTAGCCGCGGATCACATCCAGAGCATTCTTAGGCAGAGGATTGATGTAGCGGAAATGAGCGAATGCTACCGGCTTGCCAGCAGCGCAGAGCTCCTCGGCTGCTGTGTAGAGATGGCCGTAGGTGCCACCCCAGCCAATAAGCAGAGTGTCGGCATCCTTGTCGCAGAGCACCTTCACATCGGGGATGTCATTGGCGATGCGAGCCACCTTTTCGCGGCGAGTGTGCACCATCTTCTCGTGATTGACGGGATCTGTGCTGATGGCGCTTGTCTTGGCATCCTTCTCGAGGCCGCCAAGGCGATGCATCAGGCCAGGAGTGCCGGGGATTGCCCAATAGCGCACCAGGTCTTCTTCGTCGCGCACGTAAGGCTTCCAGCTTTCGCGAAGAGCCTCGGGCACATACTTAACCTTGATTTCGGGGAAGTCGCTTGCCTCGGGTATGCGCCAAGCCGATGAGCCGTTGCCAATGAAGGCGTCGGTAAGCAGGATCACCGGGGTCATGTGCTCGATAGCGATGCGGCAAGCCTCGAAGGCCATGGTGAAGCAGTCAGTGGGCGATGCTGCTGAGAGCACAACCACCGGGCTTTCGCCATTGCGGCCATAAAGAGCCTGCATCAGGTCAGTCTGCTCGGTCTTGGTGGGAAGACCGGTCGACGGACCGCCGCGCTGCACGTCGATCACTACCAGGGGCAGCTCGGCGATTACAGCCAAGCCAATGCCTTCGCTCTTAAGAGCCAGGCCCGGGCCAGAGGTAGATGTGACGGCCAGATCGCCAGCAAACGAGGCGCCGATAGCCGAGCATACGCCAGCTATCTCATCCTCCATCTGGCATGCCTTCACGCCAAGATCCTTGCGCTTGGCCAACTCTTGCAGAATGTCGGTAGCGGGGGTGATAGGATATGATCCTAAGTATAATGGACGGCCGCTCTTCTCAGATGCCATGATCAGGCCCCAAGCGGTAGCGGTGTTGCCATTGATGTCAGTATAGATGCCAGGGCGCGGATCTTCTGTCTCGATGCGATAGGTCGACACCGAAGCATGGATGTTCTCGCCATAGTTGTAACCGGCATGGAGCACCTTGGCGTTGGCCTCGAATACAGCAGGCTTCTTGGCGAACTTGTTGTGGAGCATGTGCTCGGCAGCCTCTACGGGACGGTCGAAAAGCCAGCATACCAAACCCAGCGCAAAGATGTTGCGGCACTTGAGGATGGCGCGGTTGTCCATGCCGCTGTCAGCCAGAGCTGCCTTGGTCATGGAGGTGATGGGCACCTCTACCACCTGGGCAGTGATGCCAAGCTCCTTCACCGGGTCGAGGGTCTGATAAAGAGCCTTCTTCAGATCTGCCTCTTTGCATGAGTCTATGTCGAGAAGGATTACGCCCCCAGGCTTGAGGAACTTGTAGTGCTGCTTCAATGCAGCGGGATTCATGGCTACTAACACATCGCACTGGTCGCCCGGCGTGTGCACATTAGAGCCTACGCTCACTTGGAATCCCGATACGCCGCTCAATGAGCCCTGCGGAGCGCGAATCTCGGCTGGATAATCGGGAAATGTCGACACCTGGTTGCCCACTCCGGCTGAAATGTTGGTGAAGATATTGCCAGCAAGCTGCATACCGTCGCCTGAGTCGCCAGAGAATCTCACAACTACCTTGTCGAGAGTCTTTACGTTAGTTTTCTCTAACATAGCTTTTCTGCGTAAATTACTGAAATATTTGCTTTATTCAAGGTTAACAACAGGGGGCTTTCATGGCCAGCCCCAATCGACCGCAAAGTTACAACTTTTTTTTGCAAAAACAATTAAATATTAGATTAATTCTTTATTTCTAAAGATATTTAATCGCTGACAAGCCCCGTTTTTTAAATCAAAATTGCTAAATTTGTGCATTTAGCGAATTTTATCGTTACAATTCTCGAAAATGACCGACACCGAGGTTGTAATTTTGGAAATTAATTGCTTACTTTGTAGTTCAAAACTATTTTACCTTATATTTGTAATGAGAAATTTTACTTTTGCTTTGCTGGCAGCCGCGGTGGTTGCCATCCCTGGGCAGGCTGAAGAGACAGGGCTCTACCAACAGATCGATCAGGGAGTTTGCGTGGGAGTTTCTCCTAACGGCCGCTATCTTATAGGCGTGGACACCGGCAACTCCTATTCCTCTTATGTGCTGGATCGAGAAAGCTGGTCGTACGACTGGTTCACCGACGCCTCAGCAAATCCCACCTGCGGCCGCGTGCGCGGCATCAACGACAATGGCAGCGCCGTGGGCGACATGTACGACGACGACTTCGTGCTCGACCAGACCGATGCCTCTTTCGATGGCGTAGGCTACACCAATGTGTCTCTGCACACCGCATTTGTATACCAGAACGGCGTGAAGACCAAGCTCGACCATGCCAATGCCAACTGGAGCGGCGATCCCAACACCTCGCATGAAAATCCCAACTATTATGCCGCGCGAGAAGACGGATCCTATGCCTTGGCCATCAACAATGAAGAGACCCTGATCCTGGGCTTCCTCAACTATTATGGCAACCATTATCCTTGCTATTGGGAATGGGATGAAGAGGCAGGAGAGTGGGCGGCAGGCAAGCTTTTCCCGAGCGGGCCTATCCAGATGTGCACAAGCAGCTACTTCCGCTACGACTACACCCCGGATGCCACTCGCGCCATCTTCCACCCCTATGGCTTCTCCAATCCCTACCAGGTGTACACTGTAGGCGAAAGCACCTACGCCCTGGAGATGGACAACGTGAACGAGACCCACGAGGCAGCCATCTCGCCCAATGGTCAATACATCGCATTCAGCACGGCTGACTGCTCAGATTACCCCGGCTCGTGGTGCATCGGCATTTACGATACAGCCACTGGAGGGACCGAGGTGCTCCCTCTGCCCAGCAACATTGATCAGCAGTGCAGCGTGATCAGTGTCACAAACAATAAGAAAATATATTTCTATTCCCAGGTGAGGGGCACCACTTGGCAATTCTGGGTGTGCGACTTCGAGCAGCAATCATTTGCTGACATCGACGCCTATATCGAATCCTATGGCGTGGAATTCGAGGGGCTCCCCAGTTCATCGCTCCTGTATTCAGTGCCTACTCGCGTCAGCAGCGACGGCCGAGTGGTGGTGGGCGGTGTCAACAGCGGTGCCAAGATCATCTCATCATTTGTGATCCAGCTGCCTGAGAGCGAATCTATCATGCCAGTGTCGCCCGACGACGCCACCCTCTTCCACACCGGCCCTTACAACGCATGCGTCACCTGGAGCCCGGTAGAAATGGCAGGCGACCTTCAGATCGACTATTATATCGTGACTGTCGACGGCACATCGTACCAGGCTGAGGCTACTGCAGGCGACAACGGGCTCGTGCGCTTTGATTTCGACCTGATTGCCGATGGCCGTCCCCACACAGTGGATGTGCAATCAGTAATCCTTTACAACGGCAAAGAATACAAGTCGGCAAAGGCTGAGCGCACCATACAGATGTCGCCCCGCACTGACCTCTTCTTCTTTGACAATGTCGACAGCAATGCCACTTACACCGACGCTGGCATGCCCGTTTACCTCGGCGATGACTGGGTAGTATGCACCAGCAACGGCTATCTGCGCACATTCGAATGCACCTCGACCTCCGGCACCAACTATAGCCTCGTGTTCGATGCACTGGCCATGGGCAACAGCTTCCAAGCCTATGACTGCACCATGACCTCGCGCTTCCTCGACGGCGGCGAAAGCGACAACATCCTGCTCACTTTCTCCTACTCAAAGGGAGGAGGTATCCAGGGATGGGATGCCGACGAGGGCTGTTATTTTGCTGTGGAATATGCCACAGATGGCGAAAACTGGACCGAAGTGTTCCGCCGTGGCGCCATGGAAATGCAATTCAACATGTTCAGCCACGAGGTGATCGACATCTCCGAGCTCTCAGGCGAGGCTTTCCAGATCCGCTTCCGCGTGCATAGCAGCGAGGGCACAACTTTTGACACCCTAATCGACTACATGGGCGTAATCGACGGCAATGCCTTGGTTGAGGCCCCGGCCGGACTGCGTGCCACATCGGTTACCCCCGAGGCTGTGAGTCTGGCTTGGAAAAACTCTACCGATGAGTACGAAGTGGGATATTCTGACTGGCGCTGGTCAGCCTCTTGGTACAGCCACGTAGGCACCGACGCTCCCACCATGATTGCTGCCATCGACCTGCCGGCAGAGAAGCTGGCGCCATATGTAGGCATGTACATCAACTCCATCACCACCAATATCTATGACTCCCTGGAGCCTTGGACCTCTGCGCAAGGCCTGGTATACAAGGTCAATGGCGACGAGCTTGAGGCAGTGGCTGAGGGCAACTTTGCCACGGATTATTTCGGCCAGAATGTCGAGGGCGAGCTCTTCCCCTACCCCACCTACATGCAATTTGACGCTCCCGTGCTGATTGAAGCCGGCGTGACATATCGCGTGGGCGTGCGCATCTATGACTATCAGGAAGGCGCCACGCCTCTCTATTACAGCGCTCAGAATTCCGACGATTGCATCTGGGGCGTCACTGACCTCTTCTCAGAAGATGATGGCGAGACTTGGACATCGCTTGGCGAATATTGGTACAACTATATTACCTACGATGAGTTTACCGGTTCTTACACCCAGCCTTACCAAGAAACCTCGTATGTGACCTGGCCAATCCGCGTGGGCATCACCGAAGAGGAATCCTACGAAGAGCGTGACCACGACCTGGAGCTTTACGCTTTTGACATCTACCGCAACGGCGAAAAGATCAACACCGATCGCCTCATCTCATTCACCGAGCAGCATTACGCCGACCTGAATCCCCTCTCCGAGACAGCCAGCTATCAGGTGCGCGCTTACTACCGGGACGGCCGCGTAAGCGAGTGTAGTACTCCCCTGCAAGTATCTCCCGCGGGTATCGCAGCCATCGGCAAGGACAACCAGGAATGCATCGTAAAGGTTAGCGACGGCTTGGTGAGCATCGCCGGGACATTCGTCAGCGCTTCGCTCTACAACATGGCCGGTCAGCAGGTGCTCACAACAGCCCAGCCGCAGTTCTCCGTGGCCGGCATGGCCGCCGGAGTCTATGTACTGCGCATCGACAACGTAGCATACAAAATCATAGTTCGTTAAATACAAAACGCTTAGCATGAAAAAATCTTTATTTACATCCGCGGCTTGCTTAGCCGCTGCGTGGATGCTGGCTGCTCCCGCACAAGCTGCCGACTGGGTAGCTCCCGAGGTCATTCCGAGCGATGACACCACCTTCGCAACCCTCATGTGGCCCGATGGCTATGAGGTTGAGGTGGACGATGCCGCTGAGGGCATAATCATCAACTACACCAACTTTGACTACGCTTATCTTGAGGCCGATGAGACACAAATCTATGCCGATGGCCAATACATGTATCTCATCTTCCCGGATGATTTCACCCCCAGCGTAGGCGACGAGCTTAACTTTGAGCTCGACAAAGGCGATTACACTCTTACCTATGCAGGCGAGGAAGTGACCACCCAGGACATCTCTGTGACCTGGATTCTCGGCGGAGGAGATCCCGGTACCGATGAACTCACCTACACCTCATCCTATGCTGATGGCGAGGCTACATTCCAGTTCCCCGCTGGCTATGGCGTAGAGCTCAAGCGCGGAAGCGCAGTGACTGCCACCCTGTCGAAACTTAACGCTTACACAGAAGAATATGAAGAAACAGCCACTTATGGCAGCAGCAATATCAGCGTGTCGGGCAACTATTCTACCTATGAGTTTGCTATCAATGTGACCATAGAGGAGGCCGACATCGCCGAGCCCGGTTTCTATCAGCTCATAGTGCCCTCCACCGCCTACATCGTGACCAATGTGATGACATCAACTGATGTGGAGACAGTCGACCTGGTTGTTGAATTTGAAGTAATAACCCAAGGCATTGATGCAATCTCTGCTGAGAATGTGACCTTCCGCGTGTACAACGCCGCTGGCGTATGCGTAATGGAGAATGCCACCTCAACTTCGATTTCCTCTCTGCCTCGCGGCATCTACATTGCCAACGGCAAAAAGATTCTGGTCAAGTAAAACCTCCCATATATAAAAACATCAATAGGGTGCATCGCAAAATCGCGGAGCACCCTATTGATTTGTGTATATGCTATTTCAATATGAATGGGCATGCTCGAGAGCAGTGAGCGACACGGCTCGCTCACTCATCAGCTTGATGTCTGCTCGCAACAGTTTGCGCAGATTGGAGATCATTTCCTGCTGCTCCTGCATCATATTGAGGTACACATAGAGGACTGCCATGTGCGAGGGTTCTTCTTGGCGTATGTTCTCATGCACGCGTCGGCATTCGGCTGAGATGCGATCCTTAAGTTGATCGCAGCGCTTGCGCAAGTCGATGGTGTCGTTGGCCGATGGCGCTTGCACCACAAACACGGCCTCCTCAATCGTCTGCGCCACCTCTTCGCACAAAGGCATGGCCCTCTCGGCTATGGGCTGAGGAAGACGGTGGAAATTGTTGTCGACATGTTCATGGCAAACCTCGGCGATGCGTCGGAGGTTATAGAGCATTGCCATCTGGCAATTGCCAGCTAAGTAGAACCAAGCATTCTTCTCTATGGCTGTGGCCTGGGGTATCTGACGGAAGCACAGAGTGGCTTTGCGCCTCTGACTCTTCAGAATATCCTTGTACTGCGACAAAGAATTTTGAGCGCGGTCAAGCTGCTTGCGATTGTCGCCAAGGAAACCGGCCACAATTTCTCTCTGAGTGGCAATCGTGTAATTAAGGAATTCCACTTGATGCTCGGAGATGTAAAGCTTGAGGAGCGACCACGATTCGGCCGGATCCTCGCATGTAATGATGGTCTGGAAGAGAGTGCTTTCGCCCTTGGCCTCCTCCTTCTTGCGCTTGAGATTGCTGCGCACCAGCACCGCAATGGCTATCACAGCGGTGATCACAATCACAGCAGTGCCTCCAAGATGCATCAGCGACACGATTATGCCAGCGCCTATGAAGGCCGCACCAGCGGTAATGAACCATCCGCCTATCACCGATATCACGCCTGTGATACGAAATACCGCGCTCTCTCGGCCCCAGGCTCGGTCGGCCAGCGAGGTACCCATGGCTACCATGAAGGTGACATAGGTCGTAGACAGAGGGAGCTTAAGCGATGTGCCCAAAGCAATCAGGGCACCGGCCAAGACCAGATTGACACTGCCGCGCACCAAGTCGAATGCTGCTCCCTCGGGCATGATGGCCTCGTTGCTGTCAAGGCGACGAGCAGTCCACTGCTTCACCTTCTCAGGGGTGTGAGCTACCACCCATTCTGACACTGACAAGGCCAGGCGCACCAGGCGGCGAGCAATGCGCGAAGATCCGAACATCTCGTCGCCAGCCTCTTGGCGAGAAAGATTAACCGAGGTCTCCACGACCTTCTTCGCTTTCTTTGAGGTAGCCAATGCGATAATCATAATCAGGCCGGCTCCTATCAGGAAATAAATAGGTGTGGAGGCCGGTCCATTCAGGCTGCCCATCATGAATGAATTGGGATCGCCGTTGCCATTAGCCATATAATCCTGGAAGGAGGCGAATCCGCTCAGAGGCACGCCAATGAAGTTGACCAAGTCATTGCCTGCAAATGCCATCGCTAAGGCGAATGTGCCAGTAAGCACAATCACTCGGAACACATTCACCTTCAGCACATGGAGCAGCTGACAGATCCCGGTGAACACTACAAAGCATGCGCCGAGGATCATCAGTGTGTTTTCCTTGATGAATGTTTTAGCCTCAGGAGTCATCAAAATTGAGTCCTTGGCTCCCTTGAGCAGGAGGAAATATATTATTGCAGTGATAGAAAAACCGCCAAAGAGGCCTATCTTCCATCCCAGACCTTTCTTGTAATTGAATGAAAACCACAGGCGCGAAAGATACTGCACCAGGGTGCCGAACACGAAGGCTATGGCCACCGACAAGAATATGCCTATGATTACCGACAGAGCCTTCTCCGTGTTGAGAAGATCGGCAAAGGTAAGGCCTGTGGTGTCATGGGCAAGTTTGAACAATGAGATGGCAAATGTGGCCCCCAAGAGCTCAAACACCATCGACACTGTGGTGGAAGTGGGCATTCCCAACGAATTGAAGATGTCCAGAAGGATGATATCCGTGACCATCACGGCCATGAATATGCATAAGAGATCGAAAAAGGAGAAATTTTCGGGTCGGAAAATGCCATGACGGGCTATGTCCATCATGCCGTTGCTCATTACAGCTCCCACAAACACGCCCACGGCGGCGACAATGATAACCGTGCGGAATTGCGCTGCTCGGGCCCCGATTGCTGAATTGAGGAAGTTGACCGCATCATTGCTGACCCCCACGCTGAGATCGAATACAGCCAGTACAAACAGAAAAATAATAATACCCAGAAAAACATATTCCATATCTATAAGTTTGGTTATTTACTGATGCAAAATTACAGATATAAGAATACACCCACATTTCAAAGTTATTAAATTTTTATTACATAAATCTTCCCTTTCGGCAATTATTTTGTACAAAAAAGCCGGGCTTTCGCTCCCGGCTTTCTTTTTATTTCTTGCGTCGCACGCTTCGCGTGGCGCTCGACGACGATGAGGAGGATGCCTTTGGCTTCTTTTCCTTTACCTTGGTCGACTTCTTGGCGCTGCGACTCGTGGCGCGCGCCGATTTCTTTTCTTTCACAGCCTTGTCGCTGGCTGCCAGCAGGGTGCTGTCGCCCAAGGCGGCTGCTTCGGCAGCCTCGCGAGCTTCGCGCGCGGCTATGATTTCCTCACGATTAGGCACCCACAGCTTGTTCTCGAAGCTGTCCAAGCGAGCCTGGATGCTGTCCTGGGCCCGCTTCAGATCGTCGGGATCCTGATATAGCTGAGCCATCGACTTATTCTTGAGATTCTTAGTCTTTATGATGTCGCCCTGATAGAGGTTGAGCGCGAAGAAATCATCATAGGTGCATGTAGGCAGATTGTTGTCATCGCTGATAAAGATCTCCTGCTGAGCCAAATGCGGCCTCAAATCGCTGTATTTGACCCAGAACAGGGGAAATTTCTGAGAATCGCCATAGCCATTGTCTTCCACAAGGACCGGGCAAATCGCCTCAACATAAGTCTTCATGCGATTCATGCGATTGTCAAACGCCCAGCGCTCGATCACATAGTACATGAGCACCTCGTTGGTGGGCACATCGCTTTCCTGAATCTCATACTTGCGATTCTTCTCAGTGCTTCCCTTCGCCTCAGTAATGTAAATGTTGAAACGCTCCAAGTTCTGCTTCAGGTCGATGCGGTACTGATCTGTGAAGATTTCCTTGCCGTCGAGATATTCGTAGGCGGGAATCTCATTATTGGCGAGCAGACGGATAATGATGCGGATTAGATTCTCTTGCCCGTCGATAATGTCCTCGGGGAAATACAGCGCGGCATTCTCGTCCTTGTTGAGGTCGATTTCGCGGTATATCACCCTCAGCCATTGCACATCGCCTTCGCTCAGCGAGGTGTCTTCGCTGCCTAAGAAAGATTTCATTCGGCCTGAGACATTGCTTCCCTGAGCTGACTCCTGAGCCTTGGCATCGCGGCGTCGCACACCTGAATTGGAACTCTCCTGTGCCACAGCACATAGAGTAGATAAGATAGCAACAGTATATATTAAAAATCTTCTCATATCGCGAGTTATATTCAAGTTTTCATACAGTCTAAATCCTAAAACCTAAAACCCAAATCCTAATTTGCAATTACGTCGATTGGCGAGATTTCGCGAGTCACCCCATCGGGGCCTACAGCCTTGATGCTGGTGATCAGCACGCGCTTGCCTCGGTTGAGACGCTGGATTTGCTGGCGCTGGCGGTCGCTGAATGCGGCCCCGGCACTGTTTTCAGGAATCGAGTTGCCCATTGCATCGGTGACCACAGTCTGGAAACTTACCACTGTGAACTTAGTGTCAAGCAGTCCGTCGTCGATGGCTGCCTCCAGCTCCTTGGTGTCGAGCAATTGCTTTTTCGAGATTTTGCCGCCTTTGTAGCGGGTCACGTTGCCATCGGCGCCGGCAATGGCGATGAAGGCAGTAGGATCGGGGAGCTTGCGCACACGGAAAGTGTGCGAAGCCACTGTGCTTTGACGCCCGTCGATAGTGGCATTGACGGTCAGCACGGCATCAGTGCCCACTGTCTGGGGCTTAGCCACCCATTGGTCGCCCTGTCGGGTCAGCGAGCCATTGGTCATGGTGGCTGAGATGTCGCCCATAGGCACGCCCGGCACCGAAATGCTGATGGGGTTATCGATGCCAGCATAGAGCACATTCATCATGGTGGCTGACACGGTAGCCATGGGCTCAATCACAGTGTACGACGAATTGAAGTCATGCGTGGTGACTGTACCATCGCCATGCTGCACCTGCAGATAGCCGCGATAATCGAAATTGCCGGTAGAATTTGCGGCAATCTGATACATGCTGCTGCCCTCGGCCAGTTCGTTGCCGTTAATGAAGATTTGCGGGCGCTGGGTGGTGTCCACGGCTGCCAGCACTATGTTGGCTTGATATGTGCCGCCGCGCATCACGATGCGGCTCTGAGGTATCACGAAGGCGTTGAGCTCATTTACGCGCACATCGCCTGCATCGATCTGTGAATAGAGAGTGGCCAAGGCCTCGCCTTCGGCATAGAGTATGTCATTCTGAAGCTTGGTAAGGAGCGTGATGGCTGCCACTACCGGCTTCTGATCGAATTGCTGCTCTTCCCAGGTAGTGGGAGCCAACGTGCCAGCCACGTTGGATGACTGGGTAGCCAGAGCAGCCTGTATGTTGTGTCGCTTCACAGTGTCGGGCATAAGAGCCGATATGTAATCGCGGTAAGTGTCGATGCGGTGACGCAGTTTCTGGCCGCGCTGAGTGCCGGGAGCCAGCATGATCACAGAGGCTGCCTCCAAGTCATCGCGGCTCACGATATTGTTGGGGTCGCCATTCTTGCCATCGGCTTCGCGCACGATGGCCAGCTTCAGCGAGTCAACATAATCGTAAAGGCCTGATGTGATGATGCGCACCTCGCTGGCCTTGTCGAGCCACTGCTGACCCTTTTCCGGATTGATCAGGGCAAAGTCCTCGAGCTGGCGGTACATGGCATTGTTGCGGTCGTCGACATTGGTGTTCGACCGCTTCAGGCCATCATGCACCTGTGTGAAGCCATCGAGCACATCGCTTGACACATTGAGCGCCAGCATGGCGGTCAACACGATGTACATCAGGTTGATCATCTTCTGCCTGGGCGACAGGCGTGTGTTAGATGTACCCATTACTTCACTCCGGCTGCAGCCATGTTGATGGTCATGGCGTGGATCATCTTTTCATATACCTGGTTGAGCTGCTGCATGTAGCGAGCCATCTTCTCGGTCTCTTCAGCATAGCGGGTGCTCTGCTCAGCGCTCTTCTCAAACATGTCGCGGATGTCCTTTATGCCACGGTTCACACGGTCGATGGCATCGATTTGGCTCGACACGCTCTTGAGCTGTATCTCATAGATGGTGTTGAGGCCGCGGATGTTCTGAGTGAGATTTTGCATCTGAGTGGCATAGCCGTTGCTCGAGTCGTTGATGTCATCGGCATGAGCGGTGATTGCTCCGTAGCTCTGCAGCAGGGTCTCCGAAACCTTGTTGAGGGTGGCGGTGGTCTCCTCGAGCTTTTGCAGCTGCTCAGCCACCGAGGCTATCTGGTCGATATAGAGCTGAGTGGCACCGGCCATGTCGGTCGGCGTTTCAAATGCCGGACGCGGCTCGATGGTGGCAGTCTCTACGGTGACGGTGCCGTTGCCGGATCCGTTGCCGCCAATAATCACAGTGCCTCCGCCCTGATAAGTCATTTGACCCTGGCCATCGATGGCACCATTCATCACCAATTCCTTGGTCTCGCCTTCTTCGCCAGGCTCAAGGCCGGGGAATACATTTTCCCACTTGTACTCCTTGGGCGGACGGTCAAAAGCAGTGAGCACGAACATCAGCACCTCGGTGCCCATGCCAAGACAAAGCAGTGCGTTGCCACCGGGGAGGTGCAATATCTTGAACAGCGCGCCCCAGATCACGATGGCAGCACCGATTGAGTATGCGAAATTGAAAAATCGCTGGCCTTTCTCACTGGTTATGAATTTGCTCAGGCCACGCTTGTATCTGTCGACTTTAGTCATATCCTTACTGGTTTTAGTTTTTGGGATTTGGGATTTTGGGGAAATCGCCTTGTATTGATTTATTCCCAAATCCTTAATCCTAAATCCTTAATCCTATTTATTTCTTGCTTTTTTGTCCTTTTGCGAATCCTATTTGACTGCGCACGCAGCGGAATCCGATGTAAGAGCGCTGCTCATTCTGATATTCCCACATGCGCAGGTCGCTGCGGATATTATGAGCCACATCCTTCCACGAACCTCCGCGCACAATCTTGCGCTTCATGCGGTAGGGATCTTCCTGTGCCGCATCATAGCGGTACTCGGGGTTGAGGTCGTTGGTAAGTTTGCTCACACTCTCGGTGAAGGCAGTAGAGGTCCATTCGCTCACGTTGCCGGCCATGTCGTAGAGGCCATAATCGTTGGGAGCAAAGGTGCCTACGCGAGAGGTAATCACATGACCGTCCTTGGAGTAATTGCCCTCTTGTGGCTTGAAATTGGCATAGAAGCAGCCCTTGTCCTCGCTCAGGGTAAGGTCGCCCTCCCAGGGGTATTGGTTGTCGGTGACGCCAGCGCGTGCGGCATATTCCCATTCTGCCTCAGTAGGCAGGCGATAGGGCTCGATGTATACGCCCTCCTTGCCCAGGCTGCGACGCAGGAATTGGGTGCGCCAAGCGCAGAAGGCATTGGCCTGTTCCCAGCTTACGCCCACCACTGGATAGTCACTGTATCCGCCATGGGAGAAATAGAGGCGCACATAGGGCTCATTGTAGGCATTTTCAAAGTCATTCACCCAGGCTGTGGTGTCGGGGTAGATGTTCACGATGTAGGTGTTGACAAAGTCATAGTCGCTCTCGCGCGGACGGGTGATGGTCTCGCGCACGATCTCGCCATCATCGTTGACATAGGCCGTGTCCTTGCTGATGGTGGGCAGCACATTCGACACCGGACGGTCAGTGTTGTAATCGCGGCGCGAAGGATCAAGGCGATTCTTGCGCTTTGCGGCCTCGGTGTGGTTATATACCTCGTAGCGATAGTTCATCTGAGTATCGTCGAGCTCGCGCACCCCGGTGATGGGGTTGATGCGATAGACACTCTCGATGGCGCGCTGCTCATCCTCGTTAGGATTGCGCCATGGTATGGCTTTGGTCCAGTTGAGATGCGGGGTCACAGGATTGCCTTCCTTGTCTTCCTCGATTTTGAAATCTTCATTGCCGCCATAGGCCGGATCTGCCAATCTCTCGCGGATAATGGAATCGCGCACCCAAAACACGAATTGCTTGTATTTGCCATTCGTAATCTCAGTCTCATCCATCCAAAAGGCATCTACCGACACACCGCGGTTGTCAGCAGCCAGATTCCAGGCACTGTCAGCTTTGCTCACGCCCACTTTCATAGAGCCGCGCTCCACGAGCACCATCCCATATGGGCTGGGCTCGCTCCAGGATGTGCCTCCCACTCCGGTGACTTCTCCGCCGGTAGCGGCACCATGGCCTCCTAAGCACGACGAGAGGGTAGTCAAGCCGACTAAGGTGATAAGTATGTAGTTGATTGTCTTCATTACATTATGCGGATGCTTTTGTGCTTGTTTTTGTTTTTGTCAGAAAGGTCAAGTTTGAGCCTATACCCTAAGAATACCTCATGGCTGCCCGATGATGCCTTGGCTATTGCCGAGGTCGAATAATCATAGGTGTACCCTAAATAAAAATTCTTCAGCTCGGCGCCCAGTGCTATGTACACTGCATCATCGTATCGGTAACCTATGCCCAAAGAGAACATTTTGTTGTAGCGGGCTCGAAGGGTGGCCTCGCCGGTGGTAAAGGTAAAATCGCTCTTGACTAAGACCGAAGGTAACAATTCAATTAACGAGTTTTTAATTGGAATATTGCAACCTGCCATAAAATAAAGGGTGCGATTGGCCTGAAATTCGTAGACTTGCCCGGTGTCGTTCTCACCCTCGTTCTCGTCCTTCATGGTGATCACAGGCGAGGTGAGATGGGTGCACGACAGGCCTGCCCAGAATTTGGGATGGTTGTACCACAGGCCCAGGTTCATGTCAAAGGCTGTGCCGTGGATGTCGCGCTGTGGTATGCCGTTGTCGGTGCTGTCATGATAGTCGTCATCGTCGGGGATGAAGACTTCGCTGCCCTTGAAGCGCTGGTCGTACATGCCCAATTGGAATCCGACCGAGAATTCGCCTCCGAATTTGCGGAACTTATAGGCCCCCTGCACTCCTACCTGCAGCGAATTGTAGAGGCCCATGCTTTCGGTCTCCACCACGGCGCCCAAGCCGATGCGCTTGCTGCCAATCTTCATGGGCATGTCGCCAGTGAGCAGGAAGGTGGTGGGTGCATTGTCAATGCCAACCCATTGCATGCGCCCTCCGGCTCGGATCTTTATGAAATCGGTGAGGCCAAGGGCACTGGGGTTGTAGACCGTGGGCACCTCGTAGTACTGTGAAAATTGCGCGTCGGTCTGGGCAATGGCACAAGCGGCTCCCGCCAGCACGGCAGCAGCCACCACTATCAGCTTTTTCCAGCCCCTTATGACTTTGCACTCTTTTTCCATCACCCAAAATAAACGCATTTCCTCCCCTTTTATTGTAATTCCCACCCTTTCATGCTCCACTTCCTCTGAGGAATCAAGGTCAAAAATCCCGGCTTCATCATAGTGAGCCTCCTATGGTTCAACCGAAAGCGTTAGCTCTAACCCCGCAACACTGCATTTCCTTAACTTCCTTTAACTTTTGTGCTCGAAATTGGACTTTATCTCACCTTTCAACCGAGATAAAGTCCAATTTCGAGCACAAAAACTTGATTTTGAAGAATTTTTTATTTAAATTTGCAAAAAAATTGATTTTATGAATGAACCTTTTGTAGCCAGAGAACGGGAGTGTGGCGAACTCCAAAAAAGACTCGATTCGGGCAGATCGGAGTTTGTAATCGTATATGGTCGCAGACGCGTGGGAAAGACATTCCTTATCGATAATTTCTTTAAGGGAACCTTTGATTTTAAGTTTGTTGGCACTCGAGGCGCCAACACGCGCACTCAATTACTCAATTTCACGAATACCATAAATAGGTATAGCAAAAAAAAGTTTAAGCGTTTTACTCTATGGGAAGACGCCTTCTTTGCGCTTGAGCAATACTTAGAGTCTTTACCAAAGGAAAAGAAGAAAATTGTCTTTTTTGACGAAATGCCATGGATTGATACCCAACGCTCTAATTTCGTGCGTTCGTTAGAGTACTTTTGGAATAGCTGGGCCATTTCCCAACATAACATATTACTCATCGCCACAGGATCAGCAACCTCATGGATGATGGATAAATTAGTTGCCAATAAAGGTGGGCTGCACGGACGTATCACATCCCGATTACATGTGGCGCCCTTTACTTTGCATGAAGTGGAGACCTATCTGCGTCAAATAGGATGCGAGTGGGACAGATACCAAATTATGCAATCCTACATGGTACTTGGGGGCGTGCCTTTTTATTATTCCCTACTCGATCCCAAACAAAGTTTGGCTCAAAATATTGATTCCCTTTTCTTCCATGATGACGGTCCCCTGAAATTAGAATTTGAGGAACTCTATCATGCTCTATTCAAAAATGCCGATCTATATTTATCGGTAGTAAAGGCTCTATGCAATCATAAAGCAGGATTTTCCAATCAAGAGATATCTCGACTCCTGAAAGTAGAGGGCGGGAAATTAACCAAAGTACTAAAGAATCTTGAACGATGTGATTTCATTGAACGATGGAACAAGTATGGAAATAAAAAAAGAGAGGAACAGTTCAGGATTGTTGATTTCTACACACTATTCTATTATAAGTTTGTCAATGATAATAATTTCAAAGACCCTTACTGGTGGAGCAATCATGCCGATTCTTCAGGAATATCGGCTTGGATGGGGCTCTCCTTTGAACTTATATGCATGCGCCATCACCTTGAAATAAAGCGAGCTCTTGACATAGAGTCAAAGGGCCCACAAATCACTACCTGGAAGCAAGTGGCCGATTCTGATAAAGGAAAGTTAGGAGCACAAGTTGACATGGTGATTGAGAGAAATGACCGTATTATCCATTTATGCGAGATGAAATTCTCAACTGATAAATTCACTATCACCCGAAAATACGAGGATGACTTACGTGAGCGAAGGACCATCTTTAAGGAAGCGACCTCTACGACCAAAACTTTGGTATACACCTTTATCACCACTTATGGGATAGTAGGAGGAAAGCATAACAGCATAGTCCATTCCGAAGTCACCATGGATCAACTCTTTGATGCCTAAATCCTATAGTTACTCAACAATTGTGCTCGAAATCGGACTTTATCTCGGTTAAAAGGCGAGATAAAGTCCGATTTCGAGCACAATTTATACAATTTGTATTATACAATTTGTATTATACAAATTGTATATGAGGATTATTTTTTATAATTTTGCAAGAAATTAGAGAAAGATGAAGAATCCATTTGTAATCAATGATTAT
>CAYTXF010000051.1:0-22051 GCA_964440745.1 uncultured Bacteroides sp. | reverse complement strand
AGTCAGTAAAAAGTGAGTGTAAGTTATTTTCATTGGTAAAAATGTATTTCTTCTTTTTATATCTCACAAAAACAGCGCCTACTACTTAGCATTTTAGACATTTTTTTATTTTTAAGTTGTCCTGACTTCGACAATGCGTCACCCAAATCACCCAATAAAATTTTGCAACTACTTGATTATCAATTATTGCGTTTTTAGAGTATCAAAAAGTGTCGAAGTCAGGACATATTTTCATTGATATTCTCTAAGTTGAGGGGTACTGTTGGAGCTTTAACTGATGCTATTGAGCAAGTCGACCTTGCCTTCGTTTATGAGCTTAAGGATGAGTTCGCCAAAGAGAGTGTTTTGCCATGCAAACCATGGGCGCGTGAAATCCGTGGCATCGTTGACATTGAATGACTCATGCATGAAACCTGTGTCAGCATCGGTATTGAGAAGCATAGTCACGCAATCCTTGATTTCCTGATCGTCGGTGCTGGTGAAAGCCTTCATCATAATGCTCATGGGCCATGCCATGTCGTAGCCGATATGCGGACCGCCAATGCCCTCGCCCGCGGAGCCGCTGAAGAAGTAGGGATTGCTTGAGCTCCACACAAAGCGCCTTGTATTTTGATATATGGGGTCATTCACATCCACATCGCCCAAATAAGGCATAGCCAACAGGCTGGGCACATTGGCATCATCCATCAGATGATGATTGCCAAAGCCATCTACCTCGAATGCGTAGATAGGGCCAAACTCAGGATGATCATACACAGCATACTCCTTCAATGCATTCTCTACCTCATCAGCCAGGGCTGTGCAGCGAGCAGCCAATGCCGCCTCGTCATTTATTGCGGTGAGGATTTCAGAAGCCTTGCGCAGAGAGCTGACAGCGAAAAAGTTGCTGGGCACAAGATATTGAAATGTTGTGGCATCGTCGCTTGGGCGGAAACACGACACGATAAGACCGCATCCGCTGACTGGCGCTCCCCACCCGTCATTGTTAAGAGTATCCAGAGCTCGCTCGGTGCATCGCTGGAAACGATATGGGCCGCGGTCGCCGCCCTTGCGCTGCTGAGCCTCGAAGGTTGCAAGCACATTGTTGATGGCGGCGAGCCAAACCTGGTCAAATATGCTGGCATCGCCAGTCACCTGCCAAAAATGATAGGCAAGGCGTATCGGATAGCAGAGAGAATCAATCTCCCACTTGCGCTCATGCACCTCAGGGCGCATGTCGGTGAGATCGCTCATCCACTCTCCGCCGGTGGGGCCATCATTATAACCATTGGCATAAGGATCAAGATTAATCAGCTTGAATTGACGGCGAATCACACCCTCGATCAGATTCTTAAGGGCCGGGTCGCTGTTGGCCAGTTGCACATAAGGCCACACTTGGGCGCCGCTGTCGCGCAGCCACATTGCATGGATGTCGCCAGTGTAGACAAATGTATCATGTCTCCCATCTTCATCAAGGCGATAATGCACCGTGGTGTCCAACGTATTTGGGAAACAATTCTCAAACATCCATGCCAGCTTAGGATTGGTAAGCAGCCCCTTCACTCTCCTTATCTCTGCCTCAACAGCAACAGAACAGAATAGGCGATCAGCCTGCGAAGGGCGCTGGCATTCGTATGTGCAACATGTCTTTACCGCAGTATTGTCCTGCGGGCAATAATTATTATCGGTAGCATAAGCCGCTGACGCTGACATCAAGGCAGCCATGCTGAATATGGAAAAAATTATCTTTTTCATAACCATTATTTAGTGTAAGCGTTGGCTAAGCGGGCATACATTTCACTCATTGCAGCCTGGGTTAACAGCCATTGTTTGTCCTCTTGCTTATCGCCAGCCCAATCAGCATTGAAAAGGCCGGTCAGCGGATTGCGAGCGTGTTGCCAAGCATAATCCAAATTCCGACGATAAATGTCGAGGTACTCGGGATTTCCATCAATCTCATAAAGCTGAATATAGCCTCTCAGCATCACAGCCACAAACCAAACATCATCGCCTGATAGCAGCGACAATTCGCCCTCAGCGTCCTCAGCCTGGCGGCTAAAGAAATGCGGCATCGCAGCCTTAGCGATGGCATGAGCATCAGCCAAATAGGCCGAATCGCCAGTTATTTGGTAAAGCATCGCGGAAGCTTGAAGCATCTGACCGCTATTATAAGAATACTTGGCGCGACCAATCTCGCCATTCATTTTCACATGGTCAAAATAAAGGTTATCCTCCGGATCCTGCAGATGGCTTTTGGTCCAGCCGTAAAGCTTCTCTCCGCTTTGGAGATATGCCGAGTCGCCACTGACATTGAAGAGCTTGAGGGCCAGTACCGAGCCAGGCGCATTGCTGCATGTGTTCTTTCCGCCTTTTTGCTGCTCGCACCAATAGATGCCGCCTCCGAGTTCATCATCAGTGCCGCTTTCGATGAAGCGCCATATCTTCTGTGCCTTATCCAGATAGTCAGGATTCTTAGTCAGGGCGTACATGTCAGCCATGTCTATGCCAATCCATATGTTGTCGTCGTAAAAGCGATCGCTGGCCGGAGCCGAGACGATATACGACGAGTAAGCTTCGGGTGAGCGCAACGTATCGCGATACTCCTCCAATCCAGCGAGGCTCTGGCTGCCCCACATATCCAGGTATCGCTGGTCGCCGGTAGCCTCATAGAGGGCGCTGACAGCTGACAGAGTGCCAGAGAAGGGCCATAAGTAAGAATATTCATTGGGGGCCTCAGCAGCAGTGGCCAGATAAGAGGCACGATAAGAATCATCGTAAGGATAATTCTCGCGCAGCAGCGATGTGCCAGCTGATCCATAATGGGAGTATATGGAATCGAGCGTGGCAGAAGCATGCTCTATCAGGGCGTCATCTGAGCCCTGGGTTGACTGTTGGTGCGAGCCACATGAGGAGAGACTCAATGTGGCGCACAACAGTATGATTGATGGGATATTTACCTGCATTAGTAAAGATTTTGAAGCAATTGAAGACTATTTATTTCTTTTCTAAACGAGCGCGCATTTCGATGGCAGTGCAAGCACTAACCTGCGGATTGAGATAGCCTGTGCCCCCTACTTCCACTCCATTCTGCCAATCGCTGCTGAATAGCACCCAGCGACGATCCACAATGCCTTTGCGCCAGAGCACCTCAGCGCTCGAATTAAGGCATGCCAGGAATTTTGTGTGCCATGCGCTGTCAAAGTCATCAGAGTCGACAATGTCATAGAAATAGCGGAAGAAAACAGCTCGGAAGAGGCCAGAGTCGCCCGTGTCGGGTATGTTGCCGTTTTCACGCATAATTGCATTGATTGAAGAATCGAGGAACGAGCTTGATGTAATGGTGTAGTTTGCAGCGCGGCGCGCATCCTTAAGATACAGATCATTGCCCGTGTACTGATAAGCAGCATAGGCAGATGCCATCACTGTGCCTTGATTGTAGGTGAAGTCCCATTTGTTGACGGTGCCCGTGACACCATCAATATTGTCATACACTTGGCCCGATCCTGGATCAAAGAGGTTTTCGCGTGTCCAATCATAGACCTTGAGAGCAAAGTCGGCATAATCAGAATTGCCCGTGGCTGCATAAAGCTTGAAACCAAGCAAAGAGGCCGGTCCATTGATGCAAGCATTCTTGCCTTCCGGCGTTGACTTGCGCCATGCTATTCCGCCACCCAAATACTCTTCGTTCCATCCACCGATAATATCCTGGTAAAGCTGCTTGGCTACCGTGAGATAACGATCCTCCTTTGTCACAGTATAAAGTCGAGTCATAGTCAGTGCCACCCAAGCTTCGTCATCATAGAAATCATTGGTGTATCCGTCGGTGTAGCCTCCATCATTTTGCAGCTTGATGCCCTCAAACCATATTGGGAACATGGCGCTGTACTTGGAATTGCCCGTGCGCTCATAGGCATCGATGATCACATCCATAGCATGAGCCTGGCACCAATAGTTCCAGCCTCGGTCGTCGTCGGAGATGCTGTTTGAGTTGAAGAATCCATTGTCATTCCAGAAATAATCGACCAGGGCTGTGGTTGCACTGTCAGCGGCAGCTGACCAATCGATTACATAGGGTTGAGGAGCTATGTATTCGTCTGTCTCGTTGCAGGCTACCACAGCAGGCAGTAAACCTGCTGTGAATAGTGCTATTATCATTATCTTTTTCATGTGAAACTCGCACTTAACTGGTTATTATTTCTCTACGATAAAGTGGGTGTATGCACCATGCTCTTTGTTGAAGTAAGCGCTGTAGACGCAATTCTTCATGTACCAGTCATCGGCTAATTTCCACTTCTGATCCCATTGGCTTATGCCATATTCAGTCATGCGGAAGTATTCCGACTCGATATCCAATACGCTTGGCTTTCCATCCTCGCCTGAGTTGGTGGGTCCCCACATCACTTGGCTGCCATCGCCATACTCCATGAGCAGCTTGTAGCGGCTCTCAAAGGGATCCCATGGCCAACCTGTCTCATAAGTTTCAAAGTAGTATTCCTGCTGGAACACTCCATTGCCCACGTATTCAAATTCGAAATCAGGAGTAGGATAGTTGTCACATATCTGGAAATAAAGGTGAGCCACCTTGGTGAGAGTTGCACTTGCTGTGGAGAAATCCATGATCAAGCGATATACGGCTGTTTCATCAACGCCTGTACCCCCGTTGTCGCCTTCGACAATCTTGGTGCCTTTGAGGCTGTAAGTGGTAGAGCCCTCCTTGTCAGCGCTGAAGTAAATTTTCTGGCCAGCAGTCAACTTAGTGAAAATTTCAAAGCTTTCAGCATCAAGCGAGTTGAATTGGATGGCATTGCTCAGATCGTCGCCCGATTCTGTGCCTGCGCCCACCAGGTAAAGACTTCCGGGGATGTCGGCAAAACCTTCAAAGCGGGTGATGGTGATATTGTTGAGGACAGTTGACTTGGTGCCATTCACTCCAGCATAGGCAATGACGCCCCATTTGAGCGAGCCTGTCTCGCCGCTGCCGACGCCAGCAGCAGCCATGATTTTTGACAGCACCTTATGGGAGATTGTAGCTTGTGACTTCATGCCGGTGTTATCCGAGGTAACGCGATAGAGAGGATTGTCGAGGTTACCATCGGTGGTAAATACCACTTCGTATTGAGGCACTGCGCCACTGCCGCAATGCACGGGTTCCCATTCAAAGAGCAAGGAGGCTGTGCTCGAAGCCTGCAGTTGCACTGATTTGCCATCAACAGGTTCGTAGATGTGCTGCACAGCGGTTGCTGTGGTGTCGACGTACTCCATGTCGTCGTTGCAAGCTGCCATTGCAGCTGCCATTGCGCAAAGCGCCAAGGTTTTGATATATAGGGTTTTCATGTTGTGATTTGTCAGATGATTGTTACTATTTTTAAAACATTCCGAGGGAGAGAGGTGAGGGAGTGCGGCGGATTAGCTGCCGTAACCGGGATTTTGAGGCTTGAGGTTGGGATTGAAGTCGATTTCGCTCAGAGGCACTGCCCAGAGATAGTCGCGGTTTTCATCAAATGTGTAAGTGTCAAGCACTGCTGCGCCGCCTACATGGGTGCAACCCTTTACGGCTCCATTGAGATATTCCGATCCAGCTTTCCAGCGCTTGATGTCCCACCAGCGGAGTCCCTCAAGAGCCAGCTCTACGCGACGCTCGTTGCGGATTGCTTGACGCAGGTTTTCGCTCGGCATATTCAGAGCCTTGGCAGCGGTGAATCCGGCACGCTGACGGATTGCGCGGATTGTTTGATCCCATACAGATTCGCTCATCTGGCCAAGCTCGTTCTTCGCCTCGGCATACATGAGCAGCACATCGGCATATCGCATCATGATAATATTGAGGCCCGAATTGTAGCCGGTATCATCGGGAATAGGAGCAAACCACTTGCGAGTGTAGTATCCAGTCACAGTCTTGTATTGGCCATTGCCGATGCCAATATTGTCATCTGATTCCTTAGTGTTGGGATTGATGTAGATGGTGTGTGTGAGACCGGTGCTGGGATCGTAGAGCTCTGAATCATCATAAACCACAGTGGCAGCCAGGCGGGGATCGCGACGTTGGTAAGGATGATTTTCATCGTAGTCGGCATTATCCTCATCGATTGTGTAGCCTCCCAGGGTAAGGTAGCTGTCAACCAGGCTTTGAGTCGGAGTCCAGGTCACATAGGTCGAGCGCAATGTCGGAGGTTTCTGGTTGTTGATGTCACCCCAGGTGCGCACGCCCTGCACGTATCCGCAATCCAGGATTACCTCGTCGTTGTATTCATTATCTTCACTGAAGAGCCCTGCATAAGAGGGGAAGAGCGAGTATGAGCCGTAGGTTCCATCCATTATGTTTTGGCACCATTTCACCACATTGGTCCAGTCGCTTTCCATCAGTGCTATGCGAGCGCGCAGCATGGCGGCAGCAGCTTGGGTGAGACGCCCGTTCTCAGAAGCGGTCAACTGATCTTTGGTGGGGAGATCGAGCAGCAGATCCTCAACCTCTTCAATCAGGGCGTTGATAACCTCGGCATGAGAGGTGCGCGAAATCACGCTTGCATCCTCGAGAGATATGTCGTAAAGGAAAAAAGGCACATCGCCGTAAAGGTTGGCCAGTCTGAAATAGAGGAATGCGCGCACAAAGCGGGCCTCTGCCTTGAGACGATTGAGATTGCTTTGGTCCATATCCTCGATTTCATCAGCATGAGCCAAGAATGTGTTGCAGCTCTTAATGCCGCTGTATATGCCATTCCAGCTGAATTTGCCAAGATTTGATGTGGCCACGCCGCGGCGAATGCTATGCTCGTCGCCCGAGCGGTAACCATTGTACATGTTATCAGTGAGATATTCGTCGGCCCACATGGTGCCAGCGTCGTACATCTGCGAATAGGCGGTCATCACCATGGTCTCGGCATTCTTGGCAGTCCAGAAGTTGGCGTCGGTGTATTGGTTGGTTGGGGATTGCTCCAAGTCATTGCATGCGGTGGCCAAAACAGCGCTTGCCAGCATTGTGAGGGATCCCAGTATGTTTATCAATTTCATTGTAGTAGTTATTAGAAGGTTATGTCAAGACCGAAACCGTAATATTTCAGGAAAGGATAAGAGCGATAACTATTGTCGCCGCCTTGGCCAGCATTTGCGCTCATATCGGTGATTTCGGGATCAATCCATGAGTTATGGGAAATGGTGAACAGATTTTCGGCATTCACGTAGAAGCGACACTTTTTCATGCTGATCTTGCTGAGCAGCTTCTCAGGCAGGCTGTAGCCGAGGCAAAGATTCTTCAGGCGAGCATAAGCACCGTTGAGAATTTGCTTGGAACTGCCGTAACTCCAGTCATTGATGCGCGAGTCGCTTCCTGTCACAGCCAGGCGAGGCCAGCGGGCATCTGTGTTGGTGGGAGTCCAGAAATCGAGCTGATGCTTGTACATTGTCTGCGAGTAATCTTCATGGAAGGGCTCGATGTTTTCGCCACGAATGTACTGGTCACGCTTGCCTACGCCCTGCCAGAACATTGAGAAGTCAAATCCTTTCCAAGAGAGGTTGTAAGTAAAGCCGAATGTATAGCGGGGGAAGGGATTGCCAAGCACTGTGCGATCGTTTTCATCTATAATGCCATCACCATTGATATCCTCGTATTTGAGGTTGCCAGGCTGGATAGTGAGACCTGGAGGTGTGGCTGAGCTTTCGATTTCCTCATAAGTTTGGAAGATACCAATACACTTATAGCCATAGTAGCTGTTGAGAGGCAGCCCCTCGCGACGTATCATCCAGAGCTCAGCATTTGAATACATGGCCTCGTGGCCCACAAATTTGAGAAGCTTGTTCTTGGTATCGCCAAGGTTGAAATTGAAATGATGGTTAAAGTCGCCTGTGCGCAGGAAATACTGTATTGAAAGTTCCCAGCCACGGTTGCTCATTTCTCCGATATTATCGCGCGACACCGATGTGCCAAATAATCCAGGATAGAGAGGCGTTTGCAGAATGTCTGTGGTTTTCTTGTAGAAGGCGTCAAATGAGAATTGCAAAGCGTTGCGGAAGAATGTAGCGTCTACGCCTATGTTGTAGGTTTTTGTCTTCTCCCAAGTGAGATCTTCTTTGCCCAGCGTAAAGTACGCTGAGTTGGCAGCCTGATTATTGATCACATAGCCCGATGCATTGAGACCATAAGTAGTGAATCGGTCGTAGTCGCCCACAGCCTGTTGGCCAAGTTCGCCGTACGACAGGCGCAGCTTGAGGTCGCCTACATTCTGGCGATAGGTCTCCATGAAGTTTTCCTGAGTGGGACGCCAAGCCAAGGCTACAGAGGGGAAGAAGCCCCATCTATAATCCTCATGGAATTTTGAAGAACCGTCGTAACGGAATGTGAATTCTGCAAAATATTTCTCATCCCAATTGTAACCAAAGCGTCCAATGAGCGAGTTGATTGATGTGCGGCCATTGTTATCGAGGAAGGTGCCTCCTCCGATGTTGCCAACTTCGGCATTGGTAGCATCAGTAGCGGTGCCCAGATCAGGATCCACATAATTTTTCCAAATGTCATTATACTGGCCCGACCATGACTCATTGGTATAGCCAATCAGAGCGTTCACTGCATTCTTTCCAAATGTGCGATTGAAATCAAGCATTATCTGAGAGTTGGTGCTCCAAGCATCGTAATTCCAATTGCTGGCTTGATAGTCCTTGGCCGACACTTCCTGATAAGTGCCTGTAGCGCTGTAGTAGCCATAAGGGATGCCGCGAGTGGAGCGTGTCTCGTTGTGGACGTTGACACCCAGCACGCCTCTCAGTTTGAGGCCCTCGATAATCTTGAAATCCACGTTGAGATTGCCTTGCCAGTCATTGTTGCGATATTTATTGTAACCGTCTGAGTTAAGTTCGGCAAGAGCGTGCTGGTCCGACACGGTAGAGTTGGCCACGTAGCGGCCTTCTGAATCGACCAGATTATTATAATAGTATTTCGGTGTGCGCTTTGAGTTGGCATACACGTTGCCAAGATTGGCTGTCGACATTTTGCTGTCGTTGCGAGTGAACGACATGATGGCGCCAATGTGCAAGCGGCCGATGTCAGTGGCCACATTCATGCGCATGTTGTAGCGTGTGACGCCCTGGTTGTTCTTGCCCACAAGGTTGTTTTCCTGGTTGAAATAGCCCAGCGAGAACATGTAGGTGGTATTTGCAGAGCCGCCTGCCACCTGCACATTATATTTTTGCATCAGTGCTGTGCGCGAAATCTCATCAAGAGCCCAACGCTCCTCGCTGCGATGATCATAGAGATCCTGAATCTGAGCCGGAGTGAAGGCAGGCTCGCGTCCTGAATTCATTAGAGCCATGTTGCGCAGCGTAGCATTCTGATATCCGTCAACTGCAGTATAAAGATATTTAGGTTTCTCCCATCCGATATTGCCGCTGAAGCTTACAGTGGCCGGCTGGTCCTTCTTGCCAGTCTTAGTGGTGACCAGAATGACACCTGCAGCCGAGCGCGAACCGTAAATGGCAGCTGCGCCCGCATCTTTGAGCACTGAGATATTGTCAACATCGCTGGGGTTGAGACGGTCAAAAGCGCCGGCATCTGCCACGATGCCATCTATTACAAAGAGAGGATCGCTATTAGTGGTCGACGTCACGCCACGGATGTTGAATCGAGTGGATTGATTGTTAGGATCATAGCTGGTAGATTGGATGATCACGTTAGGAGCAGCACCTTGCAGCGCTTGAGTCATCGTCTGCACCGGGCGCTCAGCTATGGCGTCTCCCTTAACCTGATCAACTGCTCCGGTAGCAGCTCTGCGTGTTGTGGTACCATAACCGATCACTATCACTTCGTCAAGAAGCTTTGAGTCTTCGTCGAGGACCACCTTGCTGCCTACTCTGCCTGCGGAAATTTCACGAGTTGTATAACCCACATAGGAAAAAACGAGCACATCCGACGGAGCGCAGGGCAGCGAAAATTCACCGTCGAGATTTGTTGTCACGGCAATGTCTTTGCCTTTAACGCGCACGGTTGCTCCAATCAACGGCTCCCCTTGGGCGTCGTACACTACGGAGCTTACGCGCTGTTCTTGCTCTGGCGCTTCTGTTGGCCGTGGAGCCGCTGTCATCGGCGGGGTTGCGGCCGCCATCAGGGCTACCAGACAAATAGCGCTCAGCGTCGCTTTACTTACTTTTTTAATAGCCATTTTGGATTTGTTTAAGGTATTGTTAAATTGATTGGTTTCTCGATTGGCGGATCAAAAATCCTACGCAAAATTAGGTCAAGAAAGCACGTTTTTCTGTCTTCTCATTTGTCACAAATGTACGGATTAGTGTCATACGCGGTCTTTAGACATGTATGTCAGGAAATTGACACATCTTTCCGCTCTTGCATAGAATTTTTGATTTCAGCCATTATGAGTAAACTAACCAACACAAGCCATAATGCTTGAATTTATATTATAGAGATTAGATTATTGACGGTCGCTGGTCAGATCCTCTATTGCGCCAAGCTGCTCTTCGCGGTATTTGCGAGGCGACATTCCATAACGAGCGTTGAATTGCTTATAGAATGTGCCGCGGTTGACAAATCCGGTGCGGTACATGACTTCTTCCACAGTGACTGTGGGCGATTCCAGCAGTAACTTCTCAGCCAGGTTAAGCCTGACCTCGCGTATTATCTCAGCCGGGGATTTGGAGGTCACATCCTTGAGACGGCGATAAAACTGGCGGGTGCTCAGATTGAGCTGCGTGCTTAGGAATTCCACATTAAGATCTGCATCAGTTATATGCTCTTCGATAATAGCCAGCATCTTGTCCCAAAATTCCTTGTTTTCCTTATGGGTCAGTGTGCTTTCCTGATCTACCACCACTGATTTCATGATAGAGCCGTAGTATGAATCCATCTCCTGTTCGCGACGCATCAGACGATTCACCACAGCATTGAGATAATCTATGCTGAATGGCTTGGTGATGTAGGCGTCAACGCCCATTTCGAAGCCCTGAGCCTTGCTTTCCTCATATTGGTATGCAGACAGCAGCACCAGCGGAATGTGATTCCATAGCTTGTCAGCCTTGAGTGTCCTGGCCAACTCGAATCCATTCATCTCGGGCATGCGCACATCAGAGATGACAAGAGCCGGAATGTTCGTTTTCATGTATTCAAGAGCTTGCTTGGCTCTTGAAAAGCGCGCCACATTGTATCGGTCGCTCAGCACCTCGGTCAAGAAATCCACGATTTGCGACTCATCGTCAATCACCACGATGGTAAGTCGGGCAGGATCGGCAAAGGCATTGTCATAGTCAATCGGCTGAGTGTTGTCGACCTCGATAACAGGCAATTCGATTTCCGACTCTTCTGGCCGGGTGTCATCGACTTTATCGGGAAGCGATAGCGTAGGGAAGGTTACCGTGAAAGTGGTGATGTCGTTAAGTTTGCTTTCCACATTGATGGTGCCTTGCAGCATGTCAACCATGCCTTTTACGATGGCCAAGCCCAGGCCCGTGCGCATATTCTTCTTGTCGCTCTCAAAGTTTTCGAGCACCTTGTATCTATCAAAGATCTCTTGGAGGTTTTCCTGCTTGATACCCTTGCATGTATTCTTGACCTGGAATATCAGCTTGTCGGCATCCCGATGGAGCGACACATCGATTGTGCCTCCATGCGGAGTGTATTTGTAAGCGTTGCTGATAAGGTTATTGACGATTTTCATAAATCCGCGCTCGTCGGTGACCCACTTTATATCAGATTCAATATTAGCGTTGAAGGTGAGGTTATGCTGTTCGATTCCCTCTTGATAGCGGCTGATGGTCGATTGTACAATTGACGACACGTCTAAGCGGCAAAGATGAGCCTCGACATTGGCAGTCTCGATCTTTCGGAATTCGAGCAGCTCCATAATCAGGCCTTTGAGACGCTCGGTGTTCTGCTCGATTACTTTAAGGTATTTTTTTGTGTGGGTGTCAAGTGCCGGATCATTGATAAGGCGCTCGCATGGGCCCGAAATCAAGGTTAGCGGGGTGCAGAATTCATGTGTAATCGATGTAAAAAAATGGAATTTCGATTCGTACACGGCCTCCTTTTGCTGGGTGTCCATTTTGGTAATAATCATATCGCGCTCCAGGGCATAGTGTTTACGCGTCCAATGCACTATCAGCCAGATGAGCAGGAGCAATATGATGCCATATGCGATGTAGGCCCATATGGTGCGGTACCATGGGGGCAACACGTAGATTTGCAAAGTCTCGGCAGGGCCGTCCTGATTATACACTGTATGATAATACTTTACGTGCAAAGTGTGATGGCCGTCTCTGATGTTTGAAAGGTTGATCATCCCTATCGGACCATTATCGATCCATTCCGAATTCTTGTCAAGCCGATAGAAATAATGAATTGCATTGGTATTTGCATAATCAGGCACGCCAAGATTCAGACGCAAATTATTATTAGAATATCGAAGAATCACCTCAGGGTGACCATTCTTCATCGGTAGTTCCCAAATGCTATGGTTTTCTCCATCATAGGTAAGCTGATGAAATCTGATTGGAGCCAGATAAGGCTTATTTGAATAAGAGGAGGCCTTTGCATCGACAATGCCTATGCCATTTACGCCGCCAAAAAACAGAGTGGAAGATATGGTGTCATTGTAGGATGCGGCATCGCTGTATTCGACCACTTGCTGCTGGTTGGTGATGTCATATATCTGATAATTTTCTTTATCGGCATTCAAATGCACTAACCCATGGTTGGTGCTTATCCACAATTCCCCATTATTGTCTTCCTCGATAGCATGAATCGTAAAGCTTGCCGGAAATCCAAAATCGTAGAGGCGCGTATCGGTCGTCTGATAGGAAGTGTGCACCAGGCCGGCCGAGGTGCCGAACCAAAAGCCGTCATTGCGGGTGTGTATGGCGAAGATGTCATTTGCCATGCGGTTGTCGACCAATTGCTCGAGTGGCAGCTGAGAATAACGATTGTTTTTCACATTCACTCGGTATAGCCCGTAACCTCGATTGCCCATCCACACGATCGAGTCATTAAACAAGTGCGAACAATAGAAATAGTTTTGGGCCGCGAGGCCATCATTCATAAGCAGATGAGTCATATCCTTAAGCTTAGGTTCCTGGCCTCTGACATCGACACTCAGCTTTGCAGCGCCCAATCCGGCAGTGGAAATCCACAACGTAGTGTCATTTATCAATTCGATTGCATGCACGTTGATAAGCCTCCCATTCTCACTCTCAATAGGGAAATGCTTGATCTTTCCTGTGGCATAGGAATAATAATCCAAGCCCTTATTGTTGCCAATCCACAGGATATGGCCATGTCGGGCAAAGCAGAACACTTGGTCATCGCTAAGGCCTGAGTTGGCTGTGGTAAGGTGCATTGGCTGCATTCCATTCAAATTATTTAGTGATGGATTGAAGTTGTCAATGCGCATGATGCCCGAACCCTTGCTCCCCACCCATAGCGTGCGCTCAGGGTCATAATATACTGCGCGTACCGGCGTGCGATAATTGAAAGGCAGCTGATCAAATGTGAGGCAATGCACCCGTTCGGTTTCGGGATACAGCATGTACAGGCCCCCTCCATCAGTGCCTACCCACACTATGTCTTGAAATTTGTCAGGAAGCATCGAGAAGATGCCTTCGGGCACTTGGGCAGGACGCATTGTCCAGTCGCCTCCATCGTCCTCTTGGCTCAAGATATAAAGTCCGCGATTTTGAAATCCGATAAAATAGTTGTCGTCTTGCTTGATTATCGACACAATCGGATCGTTCTCTTTTATGAACTGGAATATGTCGTGTATCTTCTGAGGCTCAGCATCCACTGATGTCGTGCTTTCGTAGAGTTGTCCTTCATTATCAATGCAATACATAGTGTTTCCATCATGGGTGACATATTGCACTTCAAAGCTTTTTGGCATCACTTTGCATTTGTGGAGTGAGGCTTTGCCATCCTTAATTTCCAGATGGAAGCTTATGCTTGTGCCATTTTTCCTGAACAGTAGCAGTTGATTGTCAGGAGTCATCACCATATCGAGCATGTCCATGAAGTTTACTCCAGCGGCATTCACCACTTCGGGAAGAGCAAGGCCCTCAATCAGATCATCGCTTCCTTGAGAATTGTCAGCCACAAAATAGAAATGTCCATAATTGTCCATAATCAAGAAATCGCCTTTGACAGTCTCTACAATATAAGAATTGTCGAGAATGAAGTCGATAGTTTTGCCCCTGTAATCACGTGAATCGATAATGTCTAATCCATAATTTCCCTGAATCCAAAGCCTGCCCTTAGAATCCTCGAAAATCGAATTGATGAGGTTTCCTGAAATCGGCCAAGCCTTGTCAGTGAAAGGATAAGGGAGAAATCGATTGCCGTCGAATACATACAATCCGTCGCATGTGCCTACCCATAAGGCACCGTCGTCAGTTTGGCACAAAGCTCCGATAGCGGAGTTTGACAAGCCTTGCGTGCTTGAATACACTCGTTGGTTGTAAGGATGGGCATATGCCGAGGGATGATAGCCTATGACCATCAGCACCAACATTAAAAATAAAAATTTTTGTGCCTTGGAGGCATGACAATGGATGAAGTCGGACATCATGGCATTACGCATGTTGGAAAATTGTCACAAATTTAATAATAATTTTTTATTTGTATGATTTTAGAGACATTTTTCTAAAGGGTAAAATAGCCAAGTGCATGATTTTGTGACACCTGGCTATTTTGTGTTATCCTGCAGCATGTATCTTATTGTCAAGCATTTTAATCCAATATCCGCCCACTACGGATCGAGTCATGAATCCTGTGCGATTAGGGCGATCGGTGTAAATCCAGTCGCTCATCGGCACTCGATCCTCAGTCTCATTGTAAAATTTATATATGGGTTTGATCAGTGCCCGGAAGGTGGTGTCATCGTTGGCCATGGTAGCGGTCCACATGATCCAGTCGCTCTTGGTGTAGGATTTGCGGCTATCAAGCGGCAGCCCGTATTCGTTTTGATTCTTCAAATAGAATTGTATCTCATCATTGATGATCCCAGGATCAAAAATGTCGAGGCCGAGCAGTCGATCCCACACAAGATTGTATTTTTGGCTCCAGGTGCCTTTTTTGTCAAAAGTGAGAGCATAGTGATTACCATCGCACGCCATTTTCTGCCATTTTGTGGCATAGTCTTTGGCGATGTCGCGATATTTCTGTGCCACTGGTGCCATGCCAAGGCTGTCGGCCAGTTGCGCGTAGGCTGCTATGCCAAGGATAGCCTTAATGGAAAGATTGGCATTGTGGGCGAAATGTCCAGCAAAGTCATCCGTGCAAAGCTGATGCTCAGGATCCAGACCGTATTGCACCAGGTAATCAGTCCAGGTGGTGAGAGCATCCCAATGCTTCTGTGCATATTCAGCATGCCCCTCTTGCTGTGCGATCGCGGCTGTGAGTATGAGCATGTTGCCTCCTTCTTCCACAGGCATGTCGCCATTATATGTTTGGCCGTTTGCCTTAGGATAGGTGCCCACATCATGAGCCGGGAAGTCCTTGTCCCATTTTCCGCTTTCCGTATAATAGAATATATGGTTCATCAGGGCCTCAGCCAGCTCAGGCTTATAGTATAGAAAGAATGGAGCTGTGGGATAAGTGATGTCGACAGTCCCAATTGACCCATTGCTGTCGTTTTCTTTCGACATCAGCAGCAAATCCCCATTGGGAGCCTCCACCAGCTTATGCGCTGCCAAGGTCTGACGATAAGCCAATGCGCACAGATCAGCATACTCATTTCCTCCAACTTTTGAGAATTTCTGCATGAAATCGCGATCAAATTTCTGACATTCCTCCATCAGTTTGGGATATTCAGCACAGGCCAGCTCAAACTGATGCTCAATGCTTTCCTCTCCTTTGCGATTCCAGTATGGACGCAAATTTTCACCGAAATATTGGATGGAATAAATGTCGTCATAGCCTATCATCAGCATGTTGCTGGCATGCTTTATACCTCTCATCTTGCGTGCGAATGCCAAGCCGCTTGCAGTCTCAGATGGCTGGCCATTAGTCAGGCTTCCATTAAGGAAGCTCTTGCGAAGCTCATCGGCTGCTCCCACGGCAAATGTCACGCCATCCTCTTTTGGCGACGCCATGTAAAAATGGCCCCAGTCAATGCGGATATGATCCCCCACCTTGCCAAGGATGTCCTGCTCGGTTGATCCCGCCTTCAAAAAGAACAATTGATCTTGCTCGTATCCTTCAGCCTTTGATTCTTGAGCTGTGGAATTGAGCGCCCATTGCGGCGAGGCCTCAAAATAGAATTCTATATCGTGGGGGTTGTCATCGTTGCTTTCTACAGCATAAGTCACATAATTTACAGGTCGACTTAAAAGGTCCAGATCCTCCATAAACATTGGGGCTGTGAATGTAAGAGCCAGATCCACCGATCCGCATGTGAATTTGTAATGTGTCTGAGTGGGCTGCACGTCGACCGATGTCTGCACGGCAGTCTGCGAAAATGCCAAATCGGGGTTTACCGGTGTCTTCAATCCGAAATCCAGCAGTCCGTTACCCACGGGATTGTTGCAGATGGCTGCAATCACATTTTTTCCCGGTTTCAATGCAGAGCGTGCCTCTTCTGGCAAATAGACTTGCTGATTCTTATAACAGAAGTTCCCGGTGGAGTGCGCTTGCACGCCGTTGACATAAAAGATTGCATCGTCATCATTAGAGAATTCCAGCACTATGGCCCTGTCGTCAAGGTTTTCAGGAAGTTCAATGGTGCGGCGCACCCAAATCGAGGGTGTCCCCCACTGCGTTTTAGCGGTAGGCTCATTTTCCATGGTGCCGAACGCCCCTTTATCGTGCATCCATCCGCTATCATCGTAATCAAGAGCAGTCCAATCCCCCATAGGAACAGTGGTGGTGTAAGCGGCCGACCATTCGTCCTGTTCGGAAGTTGACACCAGCGTCATCAGTTCGGGCATTTCTTCTCCCAAGAAACGGTAGGCTATTCCGTCAACTTTCACTACGCCCAGCAGGGGGAAGGCCTTGCCTGTCCAATGCTTCACTGACGAGTCATAGAGATTGTCGGACATTGACCATGCGCTGGTGTAAGGGTCGATGGTGATAAGTGGATAAGCCGGAGCTCGAAGCCCATTCTTGATGCCCGACTCTTCCGAGGAGCCATGGCTTGAGCATGAGGTCAATGCTAATCCCAGGCATAACATTGCAATTTTAGGGTATTTCATTTAGTGGGAGCTTTGATTTATTTTATTTGACACAAAATTAGTATCTGGCTGGAAAATAATGAGTTTATTTTCCAGCCAGATATGTACGTTTTTGTGACATCAGTATGCCATCATACAATTTTGTGACAAAGTAACACTCCCTTACAGTTCCCAGGCCACGTTGTCGACCCAGAAGGTGAGGTCGGGGGTGCCGACGTAGGCTGCGCCGCTGCCCGAAGAGAACATCACGATGGCGTGGGTAGGCTCAGCATTCTCGGAGTCCCAGCCCACTTCCTCTACAGGCACGAGTTTGCCCTTGCTGTTGCGCGCGTAGTAGCTATTCTCCTTAGAGATCAGATCCATGCCGTCGCCTTGATTGATATGTGCTGATATGTCGCCATAGAGGATTTTTACTTTGTAATTGTCGAGCCAATCGGGAGTGGTTTTGCTGAAGCGGTGACGCGCCGTGCCCACTCGCTTGGCGTAGAGATGGCCTTCGGCATCCTCCCACCGGCGCTGCAACAGCACCAGCACCTCGGCCTGATCCGGCCCCGGGAAGGTGCGCTTTTTGCCAAATCCCGAGGAATACACACGGTTGGCATTCTCAGGCACAAAAAGCTTGTAATCAAACACCAATGCTTGTGGCCGCTTTGTGAAAGGCACGCCCATCTCCATTTTGCTGTAAGGATTCTTGGTCGACTTGATCGGCTCTTGCATCTCTCCTAAGAAAATTGAGCCCGCTACCATCACCTCCATGTTGATTACGCCCAGGGCCTTGCACTCCTCAAACCGCGCCGTAAGCTTGGCGCACTTGCCGCCACCTGGCCTCTGATCCGGAAACACGGCATTGCTGGTTTTCACTATCCCCATCGGGCTGGCCAGCACGTTGCTGGTGCCCCAGGGCGAACCACCCAAGTTCTTGTAGGGCTTGCTTCCCTCAATAGTCTGCTCCGGCCCGATTTCATACACGACCTTCTCATGGCCGCCGAGAATTTTCGACTCCTTAATGTTGCGGGTAATCCACTGCTCAAAATCTCCATACGGGATTTTCTCCACTTGCTGGGCCAGCGCCATCATGCCCACTAAAATAATGCTTAAAAATATAATATTGCGTTTCATAAAATCTTCCTCTAATATTCACTTAATTAAACGCAAATCCCCTCTTAAATGTTGGTGCTCATTTTTCTCAATTATTGGTCGAATACACTTAAAACAACACTGGCTGAGCCGTAATGGCCCAGCCAGCTGCTATCAGGTGAGGAGTGTGCTTAATTGTTGCTTCTGCCAAAGAACTGCAGAAGATAGAGGAACAGGTTGATGAAATCCATGTACAGGCTCATGGCGCCGATGGTCGACAGGCGACTTACCATATCATTAGGCATCATCATAGCCATGCGCTTGATTTGCTGGGTATCCCAGGCGGTAAGGCCCACGAATATCAGCACGCCAAAGATGGAGATGATCCACTGCAAGCCATCGCTGCGCAAGAATAGGTTGACAAGCGATGCGATGATCAAGCCTATGAGGGCCATGAACAGGATATTGCCGAATTTGGTGAGATCGCGATTAGTCGTGTATCCGTATACGCTCATGGCAGCGAATGTGCCTGCCGTGATAAAGAATGTCTTAGCTATGGATGTGCCAGTGTACAGCATGAATACCGGAGCGGTCCACAAGCCAAAGAGTATTGCGAACACATAGAAGAGCAGGGTGCAAGTAGCGCTCGAAAGGCGACGCAATGCGCCATTGATCGCGAATACCATTCCAAACACGCCAATGATAAGCACCCACTGGAACCATGAGTTCTGGCTTACGAACTGCAAGTAAGCCTGCGAGGTAGCGCCCCACCAAGCCACCACTCCAGTGACAACCAGAGCAGCTGTCATCTTTAGGTAGACCTGCTTGAGCACTGCCGAGGTTTTGGCCACAAGTGACTGTGAGCCAAAATCATGAGGATTGGGATAATTGTAGTTGTCCATAATTTCTATTTTACACTTTTTATTGTCAGAATATTTTAGGCGTCAAGATCATTTATCTCCCTTAGGAGCAAGGTCGCGATAAATAGCTTTGCCCTGTATATATAAGACAATTATTTTCGATTTTGGTTTAATTACATGCGCTCGGGCACCTTAATGCCTAAGAGGCCCATGCCCGACTCGACCACATCGGCGGTTGCCTGCGACAGCGCCAGGCGCAGCGAGCGCACTGCGGCATCCTCCTCGCCAAGGATGGTGTAATCGTGGTAGAACTGATTGTAGGTCTTCACCAGGTCATACACATAGTTGGCGATTTTCGCTGGCGAGAAAGTGCGGCCGGCATCGGCCACCACTCCGGGATAGTCGGCCAGCTTCTGCACCAGAGCCACTTCCTTCTCATTGGGCACCACCTGGCTGTAGTCAGAGATTTCCAGACCAGCTTCCTGCGCGCGGCGGAAGAGCGAGCGGATGCGTGCGTAAGTGTACTGGATGAAGGGACCCGTGTTGCCGTTGAAGTCAATTGACTCCTTGGGGTTGAAGGTGATGTTCTTGCGAGGATCAACCTTCAGCAGGAAATACTTCAAAGCGCCCAGGCCCACTATTTCTGAGACATTGTCGATCTCCTCAGCATCCAGCTTTTTGAGTTTGGTCATTTCGGCTGACACCTGCTTGGCTGATCTTACCATCTCCTCCATCAAGTCGTCGGCATCCACGACTGTGCCCTCGCGGCTCTTCATCTTGCCCTCGGGAAGCTCCACCATGCCGTAGCTGAAATGCACCAGATCCTTGCCCCACTTGAAGCCGAGCTTGTCGAGCAGCAGTGCCAGCACCTGGAAGTGGTATTCCTGCTCATTGCCGACCACATAGATCATCTTGTCGATGGGATAGTCAAGATAGCGCAACTTGGCGGTGCCGATATCCTGAGTCATGTACACCGAGGTGCCGTCGCTGCGCAGCAGCAACTTGTGGTCAAGGCCGTCGGCTGTGAGGTCAGCCCACACCGAGCCATCCTCCTTGCGGTACATGATGCCCCGCTCCAAGCCCTCGAGCACCTTTTCCTTGCCCTCTAGATAGGTTTCTGATTCATAATAAATCTTGTCGAAGCTTACGCCCATGCGCTTGTATGTCTCGTCGAAGCCGGCATACACCCACTGGTTCATCATCTCCCACAGCTGGCGCACCTCGGGATCCTTAGCCTCCCATTTGCGCAGCATGGCGCGAGCCTCCTGCATCAGGGGCGAGGCTTCCTTGGCCTGGTCTTCGGGCATGCCCTCAGCCATGAGCTTTTTCACCTCAGCCTTGTAATTCTTGTCGAAAAGCACATAGTAGTCGCCGATGAGATGGTCGCCCTTCTTGCCGCTGCTTTCCGGAGTCTCGCCATTGCCCCATTTCTGCCAAGCAAGCATCGACTTGCAAATGTGGATACCGCGATCGTTGACGATGTTGGTCTTCACCACCTTGTTGCCGCAAGCCTCAAGGATGCAAGCCAGGCTGTAGCCCAGCAGATTGTTGCGCACATGGCCCAGGTGGAGAGGCTTGTTGGTGTTGGGGCTTGAATATTCCACCATGTACAGGGGGCTGTCCTCGGTCACAGGCTTCTTGCCATAATTCTCAGTGGAGGCGATGTGCCGCAGCACGCTGTTCCAGAATGTAGGCTCTATCACTATGTTAAGGAATCCGTTGACAGCATTCGTGCTCTTTACGGCGGGTTCGTTCTTCACCAGCCATTCGCCAATCTCCTGGCCTACCATGGCGGGGGCTTTGCGGGCCATTTTCACCCATGGGAACACCATCACTGTGAGGTCGCCCTCAAATTCCTTGCGAGTAGCGCTCGGCACGATGCTTTCAGCGGGAGCGTCTATTCCATACAGCTCCTTTACCGCACGGCTCACTGCCTGCGCGATGATATTATCGATCGACATAGTTGATTTTCTTTTTCGTTTCTTTCTATTTCTCCCGCAAAGTTACGATTTTTCTATGACATACACAAATCTGCCCCCATTCCCAAGGCCGAATTGCACCCTGAGAAAGTGGTCAGGAAATATGTAGATTTCTCATAGCGTTGCTTTTGGCAATGTCATTTATTCCTTACGGATGCACTACGCTGCGGATATCCCAGTTTCCGTCAATAAGAAAATAGGAATCCATCGCCATCCCGGCTACGGAGCTGGGATGGCGATGTGTCGTAGGAGAGGGAAAGGCAAAGGCTATTTAGCAAAAAATAGCTGAAAACGTTAAATTGGAGTAGTATTAGCTTTTTTTAAGTTATTTTTTCAATATCTCTCTTGTTTTCGTAACAAATATGTATTAACTTTGCAATGTAATCCCAGTTCATCACTCTGGTATCTGACTCTTTCATATTTTTATTCTTCAAATCCCCCAGGATTGAGGATGATTCTGAGTCGACCAATCCGAGCGTATTTGGACTGGCCGTCATTCAACATCTTTGTTAGACAAAAATATATACTTGAATTTTGGTTATGAGGGAGGTGCGTTGCTGTGAAGCAATGCACTTTCGTTGTATATACCCCTACACATCGATTTTCAAGCAGCTATGAGATAGACTTTTCGGCTTTTGGATTCTCGACCGCAGATTACGCAGATTAACGCAGATGCTCCATCCTGACCATCTGCGCCGATCCGCGCAATCCGCGGTCGATAAATAATCATCCTGCCCATCCGCGCAATCCGCGGTCGATAAAAACTATCCTTGATCATTTTCCCCTGCCTTAATTTCGTTATAAAGATAAAAAATCGTAAATTTGCCAATGAGAGCCATCGCTTCTGTTATCTTAATTATAGCAAGTAATCAACCTTGGACAAAAAGAAAAATCAAGCTGAGATTTTTTTTGTGAAGTGTGGAAATTTGGGGAGAGTTTTGTATCTTTGCATGGGATAATCAAAAAACTTATATCTGATTGGAATTCAGAATAGAATGAAGGGGCTGC
>CAYTXF010000050.1:0-23387 GCA_964440745.1 uncultured Bacteroides sp. | reverse complement strand
CCATAATAGCCTTCCACAACAAATGGATTGTCTATCTCTGCCATATCTCTCATCTTTTTTCTGCAATAATTATCATCTTTTGGCAAATATACAAAACAAAATTCTGCCTTGTATGTCAACTTTTGGCAAATTTACAAAACAAATTCCATTTCGCGAAATTTTCGCGCGAAATTTTCGCGCAGGCCTTTCCAGCCCGGCCGCCACCCCTGGTTTTGGAGCAGCGATTCCGCGAATCGCTCCACCACCCGGCCGCCAGTATCGGGTAGTAGGGGGTTTTAACCCCCTAAAAAGGTTACGGCCGGAGGCCGCGAGTTTTCCCTTTATGCAGGGGGATGAATCCCCCTGCTACCCGATACTGGCGGCCGTTAGGAGAGGGGCTCCGTGAGCCCCGATGGGAAATGCGGCTCACGGAGCCGCTCTCCTATCGGGGAAGATGGAAAACGACCACTCTCACGAGCGGCCGTTCCATTAACCTATGATTCACTTATTGAATCCGTAACAAAATTACGTAAAATATTTGAAAATCGTACAAAAATTTGCACAATTTAGAATATTTCTATATAGATTTGCAAAATAGGCTAATCCGGACACCCCCTAACTCCTTTATTCCCACTCGATTGTGGATGGGGGCTTTGAGGAGATGTCGTAGGTGACGCGGTTGACGCCCTTGACCTTGTTGATGATGTCGGTCGACACCTTTGCCAGGAATTCGTAGGGCAGGTGGGCCCAGTCGGCCGTCATGGCATCGGTGCTGGTCACGGCTCGCAGAGCCACGGCTCGCTCGTAGGTGCGCTCGTCGCCCATGACGCCCACGCTCTGCACGGGCAGCAGGATCACGCCTGCTTGCCATACCTGGTCGTAGAGGCCGCTGTCGCGCAGGCCCTGGATGAAGATGTCGTCGGCATCCTGCAGGATGCGCACCTTCTCCGGGGTTATGTCGCCCAGGATGCGCACGGCCAGGCCCGGACCCGGGAACGGATGGCGCTTGATCAGCCGGTCGGGCATGCCCAATTCGCGGCCCACGGCGCGCACCTCGTCCTTGAAGAGCAGGCGCAGGGGTTCGCACAGCTTCAGATTCATCTTCTCGGGCAGACCGCCCACATTGTGGTGACTCTTGATGGTGGTGCCGGTGATCGAAAGCGACTCGATGCAATCGGGGTAGATAGTGCCCTGGGCCAGCCATTTCACATCCTTGATCTTGTGGGCCTCCTCGTCGAAAACATCGATAAAGCCCTTGCCGATAATCTTGCGCTTGCGCTCTGGCTCGGTGACCCCGGCGAGTTCGTCGAAGAACTTCTTGCTGGCGTCCACGCCGATCACATTGAGGCCGAGGCCCTCATAGTCGCGCATCACATCGCGGAACTCATTCTTGCGCAGCAAGCCATGATCCACGAAGATGCAGGTGAGATTCTTGCCAATGGCGCGGTTGAGCAGCACAGCTGCCACTGACGAATCTACGCCGCCGCTGAGGCCAAGCACGACCTTGTCGTCGCCCAGCTGTTCCTTGAGGGCTGCCACCGTGGTCTCGATGAACGATGCGGCGCTCCAGTCCTGCTTGCCGCCGCAGATGTCCACCACGAAATTGCGCAGCAGCTGCATGCCGCATTCGCTATGGTACACCTCGGGATGGAACTGCACGCCCCAAAGCTTCTCATCGTTGGCGCGATAAGCGGCAATCTTCACCTTGTCGGTGCTGGCGATGATGTGGAAATTCTCGGGCAGACGGGTTATGGTGTCGCCATGGCTCATCCATACCTGGCTCCCCACGGGGATGTCGCGGAAGAGCGGATCCTGCTCGTCGATGTGGCTGAGGTGGGCGCGGCCGTATTCGCGGCTGCCAGCGGGCTCCACGTTGCCGCCATTATCGTAGGCCATCAGCTGAGCGCCATAGCAAATGCCCAGCAGTGGATATTTGCCGCGCAGGCCCTCGAGCGACAGCTTAAAGGCCTTGTCGTCGTAGACTGAGAACGGGCTTCCGCTCAGAATCACGCCAATGACCGATGGATCATCGTGAGGGAACTTATTGTACGGTACGATTTCGCAGTACTGGTTCAGTTCGCGCACACGGCGCCCGATTAGTTGGGTGGTCTGCGAACCGAAATCCAGAATGATGATTTTTTCTTGCATATGTGGGATAGTGGTTTGGTGATTTGGTGGGTTGGTGATTTGGTGATTTGGTGGGTTGGTGGGTTGGTGATTTGGTGGGTTGGTGGTTTGGTGATTTGATGGTTTGGTGGGTTGGTGGTTTGGTGGGTTGGTTAGTGGGTGTCGAAGCGCTGGGCCATCGAGGGGATGGTGGAGGAGAGGGTCTGATCGGGTGTTACAGGCACAAGGCTGATGTATTTCTGGGCGAGCCAGTATTCGTCGGTGTCAGTGGCCTCCGGCTCAGTGTTGACAAAGCGCCCCGTGAGCCAATAGAACGGCTTGCCGCTGGGATCGAGATATCGCTTGTACTCCTCGCTCCAATGGCCGCGAGCCGCACGGCATGCGCGCACTCCCTTGGGCACCACCAGAGCCGGGATATTGACATTGAGGGCTGTCCAGTAGGGGAGGCCGCCCTCCACCACCTTGGCGGCAATCTCCTTGACCAGTGGCAGGCACATGGTGAAATCAGCCTTGAGCGAATGATGCAGCAGGGAGAAGCCCACGCTGGGGATGCCGTCCATGCAACCCTCGAGCACGGCACCCATGGTGCCGCTGTATGTGATGGCTGTGCCAGAGTTGCTGCCGTGATTGATGCCGGCAAATACGAAGTCGGGCCTGCGCGGCAGAATGGTGTGCATAGCAAGTTTCACACAGTCTACCGGCGTGCCGGACACGGTAAAGAGCCGGGCCCCGTGGCTGTCGGGGAGCTCGTTGATATGAAGAGGCGCGCCCACGGTGATTGCGCTCGACTTGCCGCTCTGCGGATCCTCGGGAGCCACGGCCACCACATCACCCAGGGGCACGAGAGCATCCACCACGGCCATTAGCCCCGGCGCTGCCACGCCATCGTCATTGCTGACCAATATCAATGGTTTTTGACTTGATTTTATTTCCATCGTCATATTTTTTGCAAATTTACAAAAAATATTTCTATTCCTCTCAGTCAGCATCGTTTTTTAAACACGCCACTATAAAAGCAACCCCATATTTGGATATTGGAAGAAATTTTCTTAAATTTGCAGTAAGAAACAGAATGGTTATGGCACGCTTCTTGAAAATAGGAAATAAGAGATTTGAGAATGCTCGCAACGGTGAGTATGTGGACAAAAGCGAGTTGATTTCTCATATCAATAGAGTCATATCCACAGAATTAAGTATGAGTTGTGTCACTCGATGCCGTCGTTTCGGTAAATCCCTCGCCGCTTCCATGTTGCGCGCTTATTATGATAAGTCCTGTGATTCCAGAGCTCTCTTTAGAGGGTTGGCAATTGAAAAAGATCCTTCTTTTGAAAAACATCTTAATCAGTATCCGGTTATATATGTGGAAATGACCAATCTCATTTCCAAATATGGCCATGATATTGATATTGTGAAGAAGATCCAGGAGGATTTAATTTCTGATCTTTTAGAAGAATACCCTCATGTGAAAATGCAGCCATCAGATGATGTGATGGACCTATTGGGTAGAATCTCAAAAGAAACAGGTGAACTCTTCTTTATGATAATAGACGAATGGGATGCAATTTGCAGGGAATTCAAAGATGAGGAACGGGTAATAAATCGTTATGTCGACCTCCTGCGCCGCCTTTTCAAGGATGCTACCACTGAAGAAGTATTTGTTGGTGCCTATATCACTGGCATTTTGCCAATTAAGAAATACAACACTCAATCTGCCCTAAATAATTTCAAGGAATACACGATGATCCAAACAGGGCGATTGGCTAAGTACTTCGGCTTTACAAAAGATGAAGTGCGGGCTCTATGTGAAAAGCATGAAATGAGTTTTGAAGACATGGAAAATTGGTATGATGGTTATCAGATAGGAAGCGAACCTTCCATGTTTAATCCTAACTCTGTCATTTGTGCTCTCAATAATGGTGAATGCGCCAATTATTGGAATGCTACCGGAGCTTTTGACAATATCACTTTTTACATCCAAAAAAATTTTGACGGATTAAAAGATGCCATAATCGATATGTTGGCAGGCGGTAGATGCAAGGTCAATTACACGCGATTTAGCAATGATCTTCAAAAGATTGAATCCAGGGATGATGTGCTTACAGTACTCATACATCTCGGCTACCTTTCCTATGACCCTTCAGAAGGGAAATGCTATATTCCCAATCGCGAGGTAAGAGAAGAAATGGAAAATGCCATCTCTCAAAGCAATTGGAAAGAAGTTGTACAAGCGCTTGACGCCTCCGAGGCCATGCTCAAGGCTGTTTTAAATGGAGATGGAGATTTTGTGGCCAGAGGAATCGAGAAAATTCATCAAAGGGAGACCAGCATATTGTCGTATAACGACGAGAAATCTCTTTCTTGTGTGGCGACATTAGCTTTCTACACAGCCAGAAAAGACTATATAGTGCATCGAGAGTTTGCATCAGGCAAAGGTTTTGCCGACATTGCTCTTATCCCCAGGCGTAATACAGGGATTCCAGCCATAATTATTGAATTGAAATACAACAAGGATGTTGATACAGCCCTTGATCAAATCCGTCGAAAAGATTATCCCGACTTAGTGCGAGAATACAGTGACCGTATTATCCTCGTTGGCATAAATTATGATCCTAAAACCAAAACTCATACCTGTCGCATCGAAAATGTATAGCAAGCGGCAGCTCACCGCAGGAAGCGCGGAGCTGGCATGAAGATGCCGAAGGAGAGGCCTACGTTCCATTGGTCGTGGGCCGTGGAGGCATAGTTGAGATATCCCGTCACTGTGCCAAACGGCAGCTTGTAGCACACGTCGATCTCGCCGAAATATTCCGGATGGTTGAGCCATCCGTGAGCGTAAGTGGCTCCTCCATGGGGATCCTCCACAATCTTGCGCAGGGGCAGGAAGCAATACGATGACCATCGGAAATTCAGGCTCGAATTATACTTATAGATAGGCGTGATGCCGATCGAAATGAATGAATTCGCGCGGAAAGCCTTGTTGAACGAGTTGTAGCTCGAGGGCGTAGGTTGGAAAGCCGGAGCTGTGACCATGGTGGCATTATAGTCGGTGAGCAGTTTGCGCGTGCTCAAGATAATGTCGCTCTCCAGGCCGAAGGAGAAATGGCGCCCTGATGTCCAGAAAAGACGCGAAATGCTCTCGAGCTGCAGCCACTTTGGCTTGGCATGATTGTCCTGGCCCTCGGGAGTGCCTCGGGTATGCTTGAAATTGCCATAGACGCCCATGCCCGTGAGCTGATAGAGGCGTCCCTGGGTGGGGAAGTTCATGTCATCGAGCGTGTTGGTCTCAAATCGCAGGTAGAACTGTCCCAGGTCAAACTTGCACTTGTCTCTTGCCGACAGATAGCCTAATTGAGTGTCAGGCTGATAGAAACTGTCGTAGAGATGCCCGTAGCCCAGGCCCGACTCCATATCGCATAGGCTGCCTATGGCCCAGGCCCATTTCAGACGCACGAAATACTCATGATCCAGGATGTAGCTCGGAGCCTTGTCCTCGAAGAACAGATAATTTTCGCTATAGTATTTCTGGCGGAAAGCCACAGCCTCCAGTTCCACGGCGCTTGGCACATGAGTGGGCAGATAGAGCCGCGCATTGAGATTGCCTCCCAGATAGCTCTGACCCAGCCATACTCCGAAGTTGGCCGCTATCGACTTGAAACTCATTGTGGTATAATTGCCCGATAGATACAGGTAATTCTGAGTCGACGAGGTGATGTAGGCGCCTAAGCCAATCTTGAAATTATCCTTTGGAGCGGCCTCAAGGGTGAGCTTGAAGAGCCCCGTGGAGTCATTGTAATAGGCATGGGGCACCAGGTCGCGCAGCATGCCCGGCGATATGGCGCGGTAGTAGGCGTGGCGGGCGCGGTCCATGCCGATGGTGTCACGCCGGTTGTGGGTGAAAAGATAGCGGATGTATTCATTCTGCTTCTTGCTGGCTCCGCTCACCTCTACCGAGTCGAATCGCAGATACGGGGTCTGGCTCTTGAACACGCGGCGCCGAAGCTCGCGCTCCTCCTTGGGCACGCGGCTATGGATGCGGCTCTTGATGCTGTCCATGTACTGCATGGCCACATCGTAGCCTATCTTGTAGATCTGCTTGGCCTTGGGGAAGTCCAGCAAGCCGAATTCATTGAGATGATAACGAATTTTCATGCCAATCTTGGGATCCAGATAGTAGTCATTGTTCTGGATCACAAGATTCTCAAGCTGGTCGAAGATGGATGTCTGCGGCCCTATGGCCTCGCTGCTGACATTGATGCCTAAGATGAAGTCGGGCGAGAAGGTGTCCATCATCACCCCGACAGGGAAGTTGTCGTAGACGCCGCCATCGTAGAGATACATCGAATCCACATGGGTGGGCTGGAACACAATCGGAAAACTCATCGACGAGCGTATGCTGTAACCCAGGTCGCCATGGCTGAGCACCACCTTGTGGCGCGCGTTGACATCGCTGGCCACGCAGCGGAACGGCACGAACAGCTTGTCGAAATCCCCTCCGCACTGCGCTGTCTGCGCTGCAAAGAGGTCCATCACGGCGAAGTTCATGGGCATGGGCGAGATTAGCGAAGCGTAGACCGGGGTGCGCGCCTCCATGATTGAGTCCTTCTTGGAGATGCCCAGCGGCAGCGACACCATGGTAGGCGTGGGCCCCTGGGTGGAGAAATAATATGTGAGGCTGGGGTCGATCTGGCCAGTACTCCAATAAGAAAAGGCATCCGACAGGATGATGTCGAGCATCTCCTGGGGAGTGTACCCGGCAGCATACAGACCGCCCACGATGGCGCCCATCGATGTGCCGGTGATATAGTCAATAGGAATGTCGTTGTCTTCAAGTGCTTGTATCAGACCTATGTGGGCTATGCCCTTGCTGCCACCCCCACTGAGCACCAAGCCAATGCTCTGCCCGGGATCAGGCTCTTGAGCCAGCATTCCCAGGCTTGCGCATAGCATTGCGACTAAGACTTTCAGCTTTTCCATCTCTCTCGTATTAATAGTTGAGCATGCGCTCTCTTTAGTTATAGTTGAATACAAAACTATAACACATTCCTATCGGAAAATGTTTCCTTAGGCGAAGAGCGACTGGATGGAGTCGATGTCGAGAAGCTGGATTATGGCTTTGCCGTCGGGGGTGTAGTCGGGCGATGATAGGCGCAGCAGGTCGCCAACGAGGTGCTCCATCTCCTGGGCGCTCAGCACTGTGCCGTACTTTATGGCGCCGGCGCGGGCCAGCGATGCCACGATCTGATGCCACTGGCTCTGCTGCACATCGTCGTCGGCCTCGCTCACGGCATCCAGGATATTGACCAGCGAGGTCACTGGCGACACATTGCTCAGGATTGCTGGCACGGCATCGATTTCCCAACCGTCCTCACCCACCGAGCGGATCTCGAATCCCATGGAGTTGAGCATCTCCTTTACCGACGATGCCACGATGCTCTGGGTGGTGGTCAGCGACATGGTCTCGGGGAAAATCAGGCGCTGCGAAGGCACTTCGCCCCTCTGGCACATCTCGGTGTAGCGGTCGTACAGCACGCGCATATGCGCTCTATGCTGGTCGATGATCATGAGACCGCTCTTCGAGGGGGTCACGATATAGCGGCCTTTGAGCTGCAGCATGCCCATGGTCTCCTCCTTGGCCTCGATCAGGGTAGGGGGCGTCAATTGGTCATCGGGCCGTGGATCGAGTTCGGGAGTAACATTGAGGCGGCTCGACCTTACGGTTTCGCCCTGACGACTTGAAAAACTCTCGTATAGCTTTTCCCAGTCATTTGGCACGGCAGACCCCGACGGGCGAGACACCGGCGATGTGGCTTGGCGCTCGGCCAGGCGCTGGGCCTTGAATGGGTCATAGCGCATGTCCTCGGCAGAGTCAGGCATGGGCAGATCTACTGGGTTGAACGCAGGGATGTCGGGAGCGTCGACCATGTTGAAATCGATTGCCGCCGAGGCGTTGAATCGCCCGAGCGACTCCTTGATGCACGCTTGCAGGATCTGCCACACGGGCTGCTCATTCTCAAACTTTATCTCATACTTCTGCGGATGGATGTTGACATCTATCGTGTCGGGATCCACCTGGAAATTAATGAAATAATTGGGCTGGGCATCGGCCGGTATGAGGTTCTCGAAGCTTGAGAGCACGGCTCGGTGGAAATATGGGTGGCGCATGTTGCGCCCGTTTACAAAGAAATACTGCAGCGCGCCCCTGCGCCGGGCGTGCATCGGCAGCGATATGAAGCCGTCGATCGTGACCAGCGAGGTCTCGGTGGCGATGGGGATGATCTGGTGCTCGAGGCTCTTGCCGAATAGTGCGCAGATGCGCTGCTTGAGCGTGCCGGCCGGCAGCTTGTGGATGATCACGTCATTGTGGACCAATGTGAACTCCACCCCGGTGTTGACCAATGCTAGACGCTCGAATTCGCGCACTATGTGGCCCAGCTCCACCGGATCCTTTTTCAAGAACTTGCGGCGCGCTGGCAGGTTGAAGAATATGCGTTTGACCATGATGTTGGTGCCAGGCGAGCAGATTTCCGGCTCCTGGCTGGTGACGCGCGAGGCCGAAATCATCAGGCGCGTGCCTGCCGGGTCGCCGCGCCGCATGCTGCGCATCTCGATCTCCGAGACGGCCGCGATCGACGGCAGCGCTTCGCCTCGGAATCCCATTGTGCGCAGGCTTAGCAGGTCAGTGGCTTGCGCTATTTTTGATGTGGCATGGCGCTCAAAGGCCATGCGAGCGTCGGTCACCGACATGCCGCAGCCATTGTCGATGACCTGAATCAGGGTGCGGCCGGCATCCTTGATGATGATCTGCACGTCGGTGGCCCCGGCGTCGATTGAGTTCTCCACGAGCTCTTTCACTACCGAGGCCGGACGCTGGATCACCTCGCCAGCCGCTATCTGGTTGGCTACTGAATCAGGAAGAAGATGTATGATGTCAGGGCTTGTCATCCGATCAGTTCTACTCCGATGCCTGGGCGGTCGGGGATGGTAATCTTGCCATCCACAATCTTCAGGCCATCGAATCGGTCGTTTGCAATGAGCAGGTTGCCGTCGAGGTCGGCAAAATCGACCAGTGGGGCAAGCTGAGCGGCAGCTGTCACGGCGCACGATGTCTCGGTCATGCAGCCTACCATCACCTTCATGCCCAAGGCGCGGGCCAAGGTGGCCATCTGGTAAGCCTCGTGCAGGCCGGTGCTCTTCATCAGCTTGATGTTGATGCCGTCGTAGGCCTCGCTCATGCGCTTCACATCGGGCAGACGCTGCAGAGCCTCGTCGGCAATCAGGGGCAGCGGGCTGCGCTCGCGCACCCAGGCTGTCTCTTCGTGCATCTCCTTGGGCATGGGCTGCTCCACAAAGAGGCAATTCTTGTCGGCCAGCCATTCGCACATCTCCAGAGCCTGCTCCTTGGAGTTCCATCCCTGGTTAGCATCGACGCACAGGGGCACATCCGTCATCGAGCGGATGATCTCCACTGTCTCCTTGTCGTTGTCGAGGCCCATCTTCACCTTAAGCACGCGGTAGGGCGAAGCCTCCTCCACTTTCTGGCGCACCACCTCCTCGGTGTCGATGCCGATGGTGAACGATGTGTTAGGGCAATTCTCCGGGTTGAGACCCCAGATCTTGTACCAGGGCTGACCCATGATCTTGCCCAAGAGGTCGTAGAGGGCAATGTCCACGCTGGCCTTGGCCGCGCGGTTGTTGGGTGCCACGCTGTCCATGTAGGCATGGATGTCCTCGATGCGGAATGGATCGGAGAACTGGCTCAGGTCCAATTGGTTCAGAAAATTGGTGACTGACTCCACGCTCTCGCCCAGGTAGGGAGGCATCGAGGCCTCGCCGTAGCCGATGATGCCGTCGTATTCGAGCTGCACCTGCACGTCGGGCGTGGTGGTGCGCTGGTATTTGGCAAGATTGAAGGCATGGCGCAACTTCAGCTCGTAAGGCTCGAAGCTGAGATTGAGTCGGCCGCTCGGTGCGGTCTTCTTGGTAGCTTCACCGAATGCTGAGAAGCTTATCGGTGATGCGGCTGCTGCAACCCCTATGGCAGCTGTCCGCAGAAAATCTCTACGTTTCATAACTTATAATTTGTAATTTATCCCTTGTCCCTTGTAACTATTAACTTGTCACTTGTCACTTGTAACTTGTCACTTTACTCACTTCTCAAAGTACAATGGATGATTAATGACCTTGGTGATGCCCTCGGTGCCGTCATTGCCCGCAATGCGGGTGGCGCCGATGATCTCGCGGTCGTAGTAGTCGGGCGTGCCGGGCACTATGCTATTGACACGCACCAGATTGCTGGAATGTATGATATGCTTGTCGCCAATGTAGAGCGCCACATGCGAGATGCGGCCAGTCTGCTTGTTGCCGAAGAAGAGCAGGTCGCCCGGCTCGAACGAGTCGAAATCCTTCGGATCGAGCTTGGTGCCGGTGAGGATCTGCTGGCGGGCATCGCGCATGAGCAGGCGCCCGTTGGCCCAATAGCCTTGGCGGATAAGGCCCGAGCAGTCGGTGGCCTTGCTCGAAAGGCCACCCCACAGGTAAGGCGCGCCCTTGCATGCGAAGGCCTGGTCGATGATCACGTTGGTGTCGAATGGCTGGTCAGCCCATGCTTCGATCGGCGTGAAGTAAGTGGCGTCGGCCCATGCTTTGCGGCCATCGGGAAGAGTGATCTCCACGCGGCCGTTGACGATTTCGTCGAGGCTGCCCTCCACGATGTCGCCATTGACCAGGTCAGTGACCAGAAAGCGCGATGTGGTGGCATCGGGGCTCTCCCAGGCCTCCACCTGATAGGGATTGGTCATCACCAGGCGGTCAGCCTTCTTCCAGGCATCATACTCCTGCTGGCTCTTCAAGGCTATGGAGCCCAGGTCCATCCAGCCCTGATAGCCGTCGGCGCTTTCGATTTCGCACCACGAGTCAACCACGCGCGCGATTTTCACCGGGGTGCCCATCAGGGCCTGGCTCACCATTTCGGCGCTTTCCTTGCCCTGGCCGCGAATGTGCGCCACTGAGACTTTTACCATGCCCCAGTCGTCGGCTGCTGCTTGGCCCCAGGCCAAGACTGCAGTCATCATTGCCAATAATATTCTGAATGTTCTCATGGATTAATGGGTGTTTGTGATATGATTTCAAGATGTTGGTCCCAAAGGGGATAGAAAAGATTGCCCTGGCTGATTTCCACCTCGCCCATCTGCGAGTCGACTGTCTCGCTGCGCAGATAGCGCTTGGCGGGATAGAATTGTTGGCCTATGCCCTGATTCGCAATCAGGCGATGGGCGTCGATGCCAGTGCTGTAGAAGTTGCGCACGGCCGGATCCTTCGATGCTGTGTAGCGGCCGAATGAAGCGTCGACGGGCACCCAGCCCACGCCCTCGAAATACACCTCAGCCCAGTCGTGGAGATTCTTTTCGCCAGGGTGCAGCATCCATCCGCTCTCCCAGCGCGCCGGCACGCCCAAGGTGCGCATCAGCGAGATGTAGAGCAGGGCCACTTGGCCGCAATCGCCATGACCACTCTCGATCACATAGCGGGGTATGCAGTCGAGGGTGCTGTACTCGCGGGCCCCGGCCCAGGGATAGGTGCTGGTGATGTAGTCGTAGACCTTTTCGCTCTGTCGGTAGGGATCAGTCTCATTGCCCACGATGGCTTGCGCCAGGGAGTCGAGCCGCACTATGTGAGGCGAGTCGAAGGCTGTGTAGTGCTTGTATGTGGGGCTCTCGATGTCGTAGGGCTTGATGTTGGCCCGGATCTGAGAGGGCGAGTAGTATGCGCCCAAGCCGGTGAACTCAGCCACATATTCGAAATGCAGGGTGTCGCCCACCACGGCTGGCTGCTCAAAGTAGATGGTGGAGTGCACGCTCTGCTCTGGCTGCGACAGCACATACTCGGCCGGATATGTGGAGATGAGGTCGATGTCACGCTGGCGCTCAGTAGCCCTGGGGTAGGGCATCCACACTCTCACGGTATCGCCCTCGTAGGCCGGGTCGCAGGGCACATCGATCGCAAAGCGGTAGCGCACGCGGTGGGCGCAGCCATCGGGCAGGCGTCCCTGGCTCCAGCGTATCACCGAGTCGGCATATGCCATGCGCTCCTCGCTGGCGCTGCATCCGCGATTGGTCCAGCCGTCGCGATAATCGGGATGGGTGAGGTCGAAGTTGCGCGGTGTCTTGCGAAACATCATGTAGTGCTCGTCGATCCACATGGTCTCGATCAGGCCGCTGTCGGCCATGTCGCGGATGTCCTGCATCAGCAGGTTGGGATGCTGCTGTATGATCTGAGCGGCTCCCTCGGCAAAGGGCAGCGAAAAGTCGCGGGCTATGCGGCCCTCGATGGCCAGCAGCGAGTCGGTCTCCACCCACTCTGGCAGCGGCGCCTGCTGCTTGCCAGAGCCGCACCCTGCCAAGAGCACCAGGGCCCCTGATGCTATTAATGCTGTAGTGTGTCTCATCCTAAGATGAATCTCTTGATTTCTTCGCCCAGGGCCTGAGCCTCCTCCATGGTGTGGGCCTCGCTGTAGATGCGGATGATGGGCTCGGTGTTGCTCTTGCGCAGATGCACCCAGCTCTCGGGGAAGTCGATCTTTACGCCGTCGATGGTCGTAAGCTTTTCGTTGGCGTAGTGCTTCTTAACCTCTTCGAGGATGGCATCAACGTCGATGTCAGGGGTGAGCTCCACCTTGGTCTTGGCGATGGCATACTCGGGCATTTCGGCGCGAATCTCGCTCACCTTCTTGCCGCTGCGGGCCATCATGGTCAGGAACAGGGCCACGCCCACCAGGGCATCGCGGCCGTAATGGATCTCAGGATAGATCACTCCGCCGTTGCCTTCGCCGCCGATCACAGCACCCACCTCTTTCATCTTGGTGGTCACGTTGACCTCGCCCACGGCTGCCGCCGTGTATTCGCCGCCATGCTTGCGGGTGACATCGGCCAGCGCGCGGCTGCTGCTGAGGTTGCTCACAGTGTTGCCGGGAGTGTGGCTGAGCACATAGTCGGCAATCGATACCAGGGTGTATTCTTCGCCCATCATGCGGCCATCCTCCATGATAATGGCCAGGCGGTCGACATCAGGATCTACCACGAAGGCCACATCGGCCACGCGGCCAGCCATCAACTCGCTGATCTGGGTCAGGTTCTCGGGGATGGGCTCGGGAGTATGGGCAAACTTGCCAGTGGCCTCGCAATTGAGCTCGATGATGTTCTTCACGCCCAGGGCTCTGAGCAGCTGCGGAATCACGATGCCGCCAACCGAGTTGACAGCGTCGACTGCCACTGTGAAATTGGCGCGCTTGATAGCCTCCACGTCCACGAGCGGCAGGGCCAGCACCTGGTCGATGTGCTTGCGCGCGTATGTGTTGTTGACAAATTCATGGCCCAGATGGTCGACATCGGCAAAGTCGTAGTCCTCCTTGTCGGCCAGGGCAAGCACTTGCGCTCCCTCTTTTGCATCGAGGAATTCGCCGCGAGCGTTGAGAAGTTTCAGGGCGTTCCACTGCTTGGGATTATGGCTGGCGGTGATGATGATGCCGCCCAGTGCGCGCTCGCCCACTACGGCCAATTCGGTTGTGGGAGTGGTGGCCAGGCCGATGTTGACTACATCGAGGCCCATGCCGCAAAGCACGCCCACCACGATGTCGCTTACCATCTGTCCTGACAAGCGGGCGTCACGTCCTACCACGATTACGCCCTCTGATGCGCCGGCCGAGCGCTTGATGAAAGTTGCATAGGCTGCTGTGAATTTGGCTATGTCCACAGGATTGAGGCCGTCGCCTGATTTTCCCCCGATTGTGCCTCTGATGCCTGAGATAGATTTTACAAGTGCCATATTGTTTTGGGTTTTAGACAAAGTTTATATTTGCGATTTGAAGTAGCGCACGTTGTAGAGATATGGGTACACATACGACATCTCCTGGTATACGCCGTACTGCGACTTGATCACCAGATTGCATTCGCAGTCAATTGGCAGGTAGTAGAGGGGTGTCTGTATGCCGCTGCCCCATTGGTAGCTGCTGGTGGCGCTCATGTTGTCGTAGCGGAACGATGTGCTGCCGTAGGTTAGGTCCGTGTCGTTGCCTTCGCCGGTGGGCAGGGTATCGTCAACGTAGTACATCAGGTTGTAGCGCGTGAAGCGGAAGTATATGAGCTGGTCAGTGGTGGCGCGGTTGCCCGGGGTGCCGGCATTGAGCACCTGCATGTAGATGTTGCCGTCGGCGTCCATTTCATAATAGGGGGCGTCCTTGCCAGTCTCAAACTGGAATGTGGAGTCTCTCTTCTCGTAGGGGACTACGCGCTCATTGGCCAAGAAAGAGTTCACGGCTATGTTTTCATCGTTGAGGAGCTCGGCGTAGGATTTGCCGTCGCTGCATGAGGTCCAAGCCAGCCCCAAAGCGGCCAGCACTATCATATTGATCAGTTTATTAACTCTCATCGTTTTTTCGTTCTTTCTGTCTTAAGGGTTTAGGTTCTATGCGTGAAGGTTAGATTGTCGCTCCGGCAGCGTCTTATCTGCGGGCTATGTAATTTTGATAATTTGGCTTCAGCAGGCTCTCGAAGATCTTCACGGCCTCGTCCATGGTGCCGTAGAATTCTCCGCCCGAGGCGTTGAGATGTCCTCCGCCGTTGAAATGGTCGTGGCACACGGCATTGCACGGGAAGTCGCCCTTGCTGCGCATCGACACCTTGATGTAGTTGGCCTCTTCGCGCAGAAACACGCTGTAGACCACCCGGGGGATGGCCAGGGGCTTGTTGACCAGGCCCTCGGTGTCGCCGCGTTCATAGCCCAGGCGGTTGAGCTCCTCGCGGGTGAGGGTGATCAGGGCAGCGCCGTAGTCCTCCCACACGCGCATTTTCTCATAGAGAGCGTATGCGTTGAGGCGCAGGCAGTTGAGCGAGAAGGTGTCGAAGAGGCGCTTGCTGAGATCGTCCTTGTTGGCTCCTTTCTCGATCAGGTGAGCTGTGATGCGGTAGAGGTCGGGGTTGTTGGCATTGTAATTGAAGTTGCCGGTATCGGTCATCATGCCGGCCAGGATGCATGTGGCGGCGTTGCGGTCGATGGCGTCGTAGAGCTCCAGGGCGCAGATCACCTGGAACAGGAGCTCGCAGGTCGACGATGCGTGGTGCTGCGATATGGTGATGTCGCAGAAAGGGGCCGGATTCAGATGATGGTCGATCATGACCTTGACGGCTTTCGACGCTGTGATGGCATCGGCTACCAGGTCGGTGCGCTTGGGCTCGTTGTAGTCGAGGCAGAAGAGCAGGTCGGCATGGCAGATCTGGTCAGTGGCGAATTCGGGATTCTGCACGTAGATCTCTATGTATTTGAATCCGGGGAGGAAGCTTAGCTGCATGGTGGGGCGGTCGGGCACCACTATCTTCACGTCCTTGCCCATGTTGCTGAGCACGTGGTAAAGGCCTAAGCTTGAGCCTAAGGCGTCGCCATCGGGGGTCATGTGGGTGGTGATGACTACTCGCGAGCATGTGTCCACCGCTTGGCGCAGACGCGCTATGTCGGGTTTCTTGAATTTTTCCATTGAAAACATAATATCACGCAAAGTTACTTAAAATTTTCCATCTCGACAACTTTGAAATCGTCAGAATATGGCGAAAAAAGGAGTTTTAACAATTAAAAATATTGATAATTAAGAAATAATCCGTAACTTAGCACGGAAATTCTTAAATCGATGGAATTCTTACAGTATGCCAAATGATTTGGTGAGACTTTTGTTCACGATAATTAACACTCGGCTTCGCGCCCATGCCATGAGGGCTGCGATGCTGGTTGCTTGCTTGGTCGCTGCCCCGATGGCAATGGCTGAGTGGCAGAGCATGGTGCTCAATTACGGCCGCAACGATTACGGTCGCGCCACCCAGATGTGGACTGTCTGCGCCGATCAGGATCAGTATGTGTTCTTCGCCAATCGCGAGGGCCTCTTCGAGTATGACTATGCCCAGTGGCAGACCCATAAGCTGCCGGGAGGCGAAAGTCTGCGCTCGGTGATGGTGTCGCGAGCCGATCAGCGCATCTACATCGGAGCCATCAACGAATTCGGATACTTTGAGATAGCCCCCAATGGCGAACTTTCCTACGTGTCGCTCAGCGCCGACCAGGAGCTGCCGGAAATCCGTTATGCCGGCAATGTGTGGAATGTGCACAAGCAAGGCAACACCCTGCTTTTCCGCACCGAGGACCGCGTGATTCGCATTGCCGACGGTGAGTACGAAGTGCTGTGGCCCGGCCAGACCATCGGATACTCATGCATGCTCGACAATGCTCTGCATCTGGCCACCGACCAGGCCCTGCTGGTGCTGATGGGATCTAAGTTTTTCCCGATCCATGGCTCGGAGCCTGTGGTTAAGCATAGAATCAAGGGCATAATCTCGCAGGGCAAGGACTATCTGGCCTTCACCGCCGACGATGGCGCATACCTCCTCGATGGCTTTACTGCCACCCGTGTGCCCACCGAGGCCGACGACTACATGAAGGAGAACGAGGTGTTCTGCATCGCTCACACTCAGGACAAGATTGCCGTGGGCACAGTGCGTGGCGGAGTGGTGGTGATGGATCGCGACGGCACCAACCCCGTATACTACAACGAAAGCAATGGCTTGCAGAACAATACAGTGCTCTCGCTCGCCTTTGACAGCCAGGGCGACCTCTGGGCCGGCCTCGATCGCGGCGTGTCGTGCATCACCATGAGTTCGCCTTTCCAGGTGCTTGCCGGCGAAGCCTCAAGCATCGGCCTGGGCTACACGGCGGCCATCAACGATGGCACTCTCTACATCGGCACCAATCGCGGCCTCTACGGCCAGAAGGAATCCACATCGAATATGGTGGGCTATCCTGAGGTGTCAGGCCAGGTGTGGGATTTCTGCAAAATCGGCCAAAAGCTCTATTGCACCACCGACCATGGCATCTACAGCGTGGGCGCGGACGGCAAAGTGCAGCATGTGCCAGGGCTGAATTCGGCGTGGACCTTGCAGCCTATGCTTAAGCATCCGGGTCTGGTCTATGCTGGCACATACACAGGCATGTGGGTGATGCAGCAGGATGGCGACAATCTGAAAAATCTGCATTATGTCGAAGGAGTGGCCAACTCTTTCCAAACTTTCGAGCAGGATCAGAATGAGAACATCTGGCTGGTCAACAACACCATGCTCGAGCGCTTGGAGTTGGATGCCGACCACGCCGAGGTAAGGTTTACGCGTGATTACAGCGTGCCGACCGGCATTAAACTGAGTTTCCTCCCGGGCAGGGAGCCAGTGAGCGTGCTCACATCCGAGGGCGTCTATCGCTACGAGGAGAGACGCGACAGCTTTGTCCCTGACTCTGTCTTTAATGAAAAGTACATCGGCAACACCGAATATCTGAGCGCCGCTCGCGCCTTTGGCAATTATTATCTGCTGGCCAAGAACCAGCTTGCCATTGTGCCCGAGGATATGGAGGGACCTAAGAAGGTGTTTCCTTTCAGTTCTTCGTTGATTGAAGTGATCGAGAATTTTGAGCGCGTCATCCCCATATCCCCCAATCAGGCCATCGTGCCCAGCGAAAAGGGCATTCTGTTCTTCACCGAGCCTGAGGATCAGGTAAATACCACCCATCCGCATTTCCGCATACGCAATATATTCTCTGTCACGGGCCGGGATTCCACCCTGTATTCCAGCAATTTCATGAATCTCAAGAATAAGATTCGGATTGAGCCTGGCTACAATTCCATGTTGGTGGTATGCTCCAACGACAGCCGCTTCGACGGCATCCTCTATCAATATCGCCTCAACGATGGCGAATGGAGCGAGCCATCGGAAGCCCCGATAAAGCAATTCGTGGACCTCTCGCCGGGAAATTACTCCATCAATGCAAAGGCCATCTATCCCGATGGCAGCGAATATGTCGATGAGGTGCAATTCGAGGTCATCGCTCCCTGGTATCGCACGGTGTGGGCTTATCTGGGCTACACGGCGCTGTTGTTGCTCCTGGGAGTGGCCATAGCGCGGTGGGATCGCCGCCGCACTCGGGCTCGCGAGGCTAAGGCCGTCATGGAGAAGGAGCAGGAGATGCGCCAGATGGAGGAAGAACTCGAGGGCGAAATAGCCAAGAAGGACGACGAGATTGCCGAGAAGGTAGGGGAAATCGCCCTCAAAGAGGACGAGATAGCTCGCCAACAGGAGAATATCGCCCAGCTCGAAAAGCAGAAGCTCGAGGATGAGCTCAAGCACAAGAGCCTCGAAATGGCCAACATGATGGTGAATGTGGTGCAGAAAAACGAAATGCTCGGCGACATCAAGCGCGAGGTCAACAAGGTGATCGACCAGCTCAAGGGCAATGAGGCTCGCGACGCGCGCAAGCAGCTGATGTCGCTTACCGCCAGCATCGACAACAATATAAACAACCAGGAGGTGATGGGCAAGATTGAAGAGCAGTTCAACGTGCTCCACGACAATTTCATGACTCGCCTTACCGACCACTATCCAAGCCTTACGGTCAACGAGCGCATGATGTGCGGATACCTCAAGATGCATCTGAGTACCAAGGAAATCGCCCAGCTTTTCAATATGTCGGTGCGCGGCGTGGAAACTTTGCGCTACCGCCTGCGCAAAAAGCTCGACCTCTCTCGCGAGCAGTCGCTCACCGAATTCATCGATCAGATCTGATGGCAATCGTTTTTTGCGCGTTTTTCAAATTTTTTATGGCCAAGTGTGTCGATTGTATCGCTTATTTGTTGTAATTTTACCTTGTAATTGCAAACATTAGAATCAATCTGACTTATGGCCACAGGTAAAGTAGTGAAAAATACGGGCTCCCACTATATAGTGGAGACCTTGCAGGGCGAGCTGGTGCCATGCAAGGCCAAGGGCAATTTCAGAATTCGCGGCATACGCACTACCAATCCCGTGGCCGTCGGCGACGATGTCACCATCGGCAACCCAGGCCCCGACGGCGTGGCTTACATCACTGCCATCACTCCCCGCCGCAATTACATCATTCGCCGCGCCAGCAATCTCTCGAAAGAGTCGCATATAATTGCCGCCAACATCGATCAGGCCCTCCTGATCGTGTCGCTTAAGCATCCCATGACTTCCACCACCTTTGTCGACCGCTTCTTGGCCAGTGCCGAGGCCTACGGCGTGCCGGCTGTGATTGTGATCAACAAGGTCGACTTGCTCGAAGGCGATGATGACAAGGAGTTGCTCGATGCCTATACGTATCTCTATGAGAGCATTGGCTACAAGGTGCTGCATCTGTCGGCCCGCACGGGCGAGGGGCTTGACCAAGTGACCGAGCTGCTGCGCGACAAAATCACTCTGCTTTCGGGCAACAGTGGGGTGGGGAAGAGCACCCTGATCAACGACCTGGTGCCGGAGGCTGACGTGAAAGTGGCCGAGATATCCGCGGCCCACGATCAGGGCATGCACACCACCACCTTCAGCGAGCTTTTCCATCTGCCCTCTGGCGGCTCCATCATCGACACTCCCGGAATCCGAGGTTTCGGCACCATAGATTTCGACAAGGCTGAGGTGGGGCATTACTTCCCCGAGATTTTCGAGGAGAGCAAGAAATGCCGCTTTGGCAACTGCACCCACACCCACGAGCCTGCCTGCGCCGTGCGTCAGGCTGTGGAGGAAGCACGCATAGCGCAGTCGCGTTACAATTCTTATCTTAGCATTCTTGAGGATTCCGACGAAGACAAGTACCGCAAGTGAGAAATTATTGCTATATTTGCCAAGCAATTTTTTTACACAATGGCTGATTTCAACAATACTCGACAATACGGGGGCCGGCAGAAGCCTCAACATCAACCTGCCATCGACGCTCAGGGCCGCATACCGCCGCGCGACCTCGACCTGGAGCAGGCCGTGCTCGGCGCTATGATGCTCGAAAAGGATGCCTACACCAAGGTGTGCGACATCCTGAAAGTGGACAGTTTCTATAGCCCGGAGCATAAGAAAATCTACGAGGCCATCCAGACTCTCGGCGCCCGACAGCAGCCGATCGACATGCTCACCGTGACGGAGCAACTCCGCCTCAACGGCACCCTTGAGGAGGTGGGCGGTCCGCTGATGATATCTGAGCTTACGGCGCGCGTAGGCTCGGCCGCCAACGTGGAATTTCACGCTCGCATTGTGGCTCAGAAGTATCTGGCTCGCGAGTTAATATCTTTTGCTGCCCAGATCGAGAGCCAGGCTTTCGACGAGAGCAACGATGTCGACGACCTGCTGCAGGAGGCCGAGGGAAAGCTTTTCGAGATTTCTCAGCGCAATGTGAAGAAGGATGTCACCCAGATCGACCCGGTGATCAACGATGCTGTGAAGCAGATGCAGCTTTCTGCCAACCGCGCCAGCGGTCTGAGCGGCCTGGAAAGCGGTTTCCACGAATTGGACAAGATGACCTCGGGGTGGCAGAATAGCGACCTCATCATCATCGCTGCGCGTCCGGCAATGGGCAAGACGGCACTGGTGCTGTCGATGGCTAAGAACATGGCTGTCAACTACAATACGCCCCTGGCCATCTTTTCGCTTGAGATGTCGAATCTCCAGCTGGTCAACCGCCTGATAAGCAATGTGGCTGAGATTCCCGGATCGCTGATCAAGAGCGGCCAGCTTTCGCAGGTGCAATGGCAGCAGCTTTTCGCGCGCATCAAGTATCTTACGGGCGCGCCCCTGTATATCGACGACACTCCCTCGCTCTCGATCTTCGAATTGCGCACCAAGGCTCGCCGACTCGTGCGCGAGCATGGCGTGAAGCTGATCATCATCGACTATCTGCAGCTGATGAATGCCTCTGGCATGAAGTTCGGCAGCCGCGAACAGGAGGTGAGCATGATTTCGCGAAGCCTCAAGCAGTTGGCCAAGGAGCTGAATATCCCAATCATTGCCTTATCGCAGCTCAACCGCTCGGTGGAGAGCCGCACCGATGGCAAGCGCCCGCAGCTCAGCGACTTGCGCGAGTCGGGAGCCATCGAGCAGGATGCCGACATCGTGTGCTTCATCCATCGCCCTGAGTATTACACCAAGAGCGGCCAGGACAGCGCTGGCAATGACATACGCGGCTTGGCTGAGTTCATCATAGCCAAGCACCGCAGCGGCGGCATCGGCGATGTGCAGCTGCATTTCCGCGCCGAATACGCCCGATTTGAGAATCCCGGCGAAATCACCATGGGTACCCCCATGCAGGTGGAATCGAAGCTCAACGCCTCCGGCTCTGCCGCATCCACCCCCGCCTCATCCCCCCAATTCTCTGCCGCCTCCTCCTCAGCTCCCCAATTCTCCGGCGGCTCCGCTTCATCCCCCCAATTCTCCGGCGGTTCCGCCGACTTCCTCGCCTCCACCTCCGACGAAACCCCTCCCTTCTAATCCCTCCAGAACCTCGTAGAGGTTCTTTCAATTAGCTCTGTATCCGTTTTCCCCCAACCAACCCCGTTAGGGGTTGTTCCAAATAGCCCCGCGAACTGCATATCTACCCTGATGCCAACCAATTACCTGCAGTTCGCGGAACTGCACTCCCCAAACCCACCCTGGCGGCCGCCTGATATGCATTCTATACCACCATCTACCCTGATGCCAGCCCGGGTTTGGGGACTGCAGTTCCGCGAACTGCATATCAGTCGGCCGCCAACGTTAGGAGAGCGGCTCCGCGAGCCGCATTAGGAGAGCGGCTCCGTGACCCAACGTTAGGAGAGCGGCTCCGTGAGCCGCATTAGGAGAGCGGCTCCATGAGCCGCGTTAGCCTAATCACATTTTTCGTGGGAAGATTGTGCACCCAATCACATTTTTCGTGGGAAGATTGTGATTTTATTTTGTGAATTCAAATCTTCTTTGTAATTTAGCAAAATAAATTCAACATTATGGAAGCAAATATCGACATGAAACGTGACATAATCACGTATTTATTGAAATGGAAAAATTCCCCCAATCGAAAACCTCTAATTTTAGAGGGGGCTCGGCAAGTGGGTAAGACTTGGTCAGTCAAAAAATTTGCCAATGATCATTATACCGATTTAGCCTATATAAATTTTGAAGAGGAAAAGACTTTGCGCAGTTTGTTCCAACAGGACTTTGACACCGAAAGGCTGCTCCGCGTAATCCGCACTTCTACAGGAAGTCCCTGCAATCCCGGTAAAACTCTCATTTTCTTAGATGAGATCCAGGAAGCCGAGGGCGGACTGACTGCCCTCAAATATTTTTGTGAAAGGCAACACGACCAACACATAATCGTGGCCGGTTCTTTATTGGGAATAGAGCTGCATCGGGGCTCCTCCTTCCCGGTTGGCAAGGTCAATTGGTTGAAAATGTATCCAATGACTTTCAATGAGTATCTTATGGCCATGAATCAGCAGTCATTGGTCGAAGCTATCGAAAATAAAGACTGGCAGCTTATCGAGATGTTCCACGAAAAACTAATCGATTGGATTAAAAACTATTTTATAGTAGGTGGAATGCCAGAATGCGTGGCTCGCTTTGCAAATGGAGGCGTCCTTGCTGAAGTGCGCAAGATTCAAAATGAAATTCTGGCTGATTATGAGAGGGATTTTTCAAAGCATGCCCCAGTGGAATTAGTGCCTCGAATAGAACAAGTGTGGCATAGCCTCCCACGACAGCTTGCACGCGAGAACAATAAATTTTTGTTTGGATTAGTAAAAGAGGGGGCTCGTGCACGCGAGTACGAATTGGCGTTGAAATGGCTGCAAGATTCTGGTCTTATTTATCAGATATTCAATGTGACAGCCCCTCGATTGCCATTAAAATCTTATTCCGACAATAAGGCCTTTAAAGTTTATATGCACGATGTGGGCTTGCTGGGGGCCTTAAGCGAACTCGATCCAAAAACAGTGCTGGATGGCTCTAAGATATTTGTAGAATTCAAGGGAGCTCTTACGGAACAATATGTGTTGCAAGAACTCCAACTCAAATACAACCCCTACTATTGGTCTAAGCCAAAATCAACTCAGGAGGTTGACTTCCTGCTTCAAATAGGCTCTGACATTGTACCCATAGAGGCTAAGGCCCAGGAGAATCTCCAAGCCAAAAGCCTTACGACTTTTATGCAGCAGCAATCAATCTTTCATGCCTACAAGGCCTCGGCCAAACCCTACAAAGAAAATCCCAACATCACCAACCTCCCCCTGTACGCCATCTCCACCATCTAAAACCATCCCTAAAAATAGATTAAGCTAAAACCATCCCTAAAAATAGATTAAGACGTTTATCTACCCTGATGCCAGTCCGGGTTTGGGGACTGCAGTTCCGCGAACCAATGTCATTAAGTTAAGGATTGGCCCAAATGATAGCCAA
>CAYTXF010000049.1:2817-23945 GCA_964440745.1 uncultured Bacteroides sp. | reverse complement strand
TCTGGCACCATTGGGCGTCTTGGAAATGGGTGAATTTGCTGAATATCCCTATTTAGGCGGAGGTTTTGCAAAGCGCAAACAAGCCATCGAAGTGGCCGGCGAAGGAATGATGGAATATTTGCCCACATCCTTGTCTTCTGGAATTATGGATGCTGGCTTGATGATGAACATTAAATGGTTCACAATTGCTGGCGGTATATCCACAAGTTTTGGTTCGGGTAACCGTATTGTGGGCAATGTTGGCATCGGTGTGAATTTTTAACCCCTAAAAAGCTAAGACAATGAAACAATTAAGATATTTCTTCTTATACTTCCTGCCATTGCTTATGGCTGGAGTGATGAGTTCGTGCGCTGACTTGTACGAGCCAATGCGCAACATACCAGACCCTGTGACCTTAGAGGCAACTTCTACAGAGAAGCAACCTTTCATCCTGCAGGGTAAAATCGAAAATTACAGCAATGATGTTTCTTGTTTCTTCCTGGTTTCCACTGATGCATCACTTTCTGATGCCACTCAATACAACGCAAGACTAAGCGATGGCATATATTACGCCTATCCAGAGCTGTCGTACGATATGACCTATTACTATGCCTTGGCTGCAAGCAATGGCAACTTCACCGTGCAAGGCGATGTGCTTAGCCTGTATGTGGAGAATCCGTATAAGAATAATGATGCCACACTTAAGATTTCGGGTATTACCCAAAACCTGTTTGGGGTAAAGGGAGAATACACAGGCGACTATTGCTATGCAGTGCTGCTCAACAGTGATGGCTTTGCCACTGGTTCGATCTTCCAAATCGTGCGTGATGGCGACAGCTGGGTAACAAATGAAGAGGTTGAACTCAGTGAAGAAGATCAATACCTTGCATGCTGGGTTCCTGACACAGATATCGCCGATGGCTTGCTTTACCTCAAATATGGAGTCAGAAAGATGCCAAATCAGCTTTATGGCATTTCAGAGGCTGTTACCAATAGCCGGCCGACAACCGACATAGTGTTAAAATCGCCTTACTCCAGGGTTACATATGAGCTTACCTCAAGCGAATCGAATCCTCTTACTTTTGCGCAAATGTATATTGCTGGAGATCATACATATTATTCAGGCTGGTTCAATATGCTCACAGGGATCACCCTTGATGGAAACGTTGAATCCTTATTCCTTGAAGATGAAGGTAATGGCACAATAGAACTCACTTATTATCTGCTCCCTGTTGAGAAATGGTGGGGCACAGAAAACGTCACTCTTTATTACACTGATGGCACAACTCAGGAAAAGACATTCTCAACCCCAGAAGAAAAGGCCTATTCTCTTCTCCCCAATGAGAATTATGTTATGCACTACGACTGTGCACAAGAACCTGCTGAAACCCGATATTTAACAATTACGGAGTTATGGGAAAACATTCCTGACCCTGATATTCTTGCGCCAACTCCGTGGGGGTGCACTGCTGTTTTCCTGAATTCTGACAAGTGCAAAATATCTGACACCTTTAAAATTTACGCAGATCAAGGCACTGGAGAATTTAAAGTAGTTGATTCTGATGACCAACCTTATGATTTGGAAATCCCGACAGAAGCAAAATATGTATTAGCATGGGATGCTCCTGCTCCAGACTTTAGCAATCAAGGAATTCCAGAAATTGCCCTTAATAGTACTTGCACCGAAGACTCCAGTGTCTATGGTTTAGAGGAAATAAAGAGTGATGGATCTGTATCTATAGGGATGTCAACAGTTTATGCTAATCTTAAGATAGAATTAGTCAACAATGGTTCGCAGGATATCACCATCTCTCAAATAGAACTTTCTGGTTCCTCGATATATTCCGAGGGTACCTACTATTATAATGTTTATCTTTATGAATACATAACCAAAGCTCAGGCTAATCCTTACGTAAGGAGTCTGAATCTAACAATTCCTGCTGGTCAATCAAGTTCTTATGATGGACTTTTTGTGATTCCAATTACTGCCTCAAATACTGACACGCAACTGAAAGCCATTGATAGCGAAGGAAACGTCTATACCCTTGACATTCCTGATTGCACGTGGAAACGTTGCACTCAGTATAACTATGAAATGCCTCTTACCAATGGAGAGGAAAGCAGTGATATAGTAAAGATAGGCACTGTTACTTATCATGAGAATGATAATAATGAATACGAAGGCTATTGGATATTAGATTATTTCTCTAACTTATATGGCATGAAGGGTTGTTTAGTGAATGCATCCAACCAAGTAACATCCGAAAGTGTCTACCTTTCTACAGATCGGACTAATGAATGTGTGGTTTTGTCTCCTGATCTTCCATTAAGCAACGAACCACAAAGATTAGTTTGTTATGCAGCCGACGAGATGTATGATTTTTCAGCTTTCCCAATGGATTCATTGCGATGCTATGGCATCTCCAACGAATTAACTATCAATAACCCCACAGCAAATATCGATTTCTATCGGTCACCTACTGCAGACATATTTGTATCTACTAAGGTAGATCATGAAATCTATCTAATGGAAGTAAAGCTGCAAGGTAGCAACATACGAACAGATGGAATCTTTAATTTTTTCACAGGAGAAATTATTAGCAGCGAACCTGCTGATGATGACTCGTATGTAATTGATTGGTATGTAGATATAAAAACGTATGTAATCAGGACTTTACCGACTGAACTCATAGAAGGTGAAAATTGGTTTAAATGTACCTATAAGGAATCTCAATCTGATGAAGAGGTAAAAACTTTAATCCAGTATATCCCAGCCCAGAAGTGGGAAGCATACGGTTCGTATAATTATACTATTGATTTTACAGTACAATAAGATTTTACGATTATGAAGAAAATAATAATAGCAGTGATAACTGCGCTGACGATGGTGGGTTTCCAGGCTGTGGCTGATGATGCCCAGGACCGCGCCAAGGAACGCCAGGAGATAAAGAAGCAGACCAAGAAGGAGCTTTCGGAGAAGTCGTCGAAGGAAGCCCGCAAGGCAGCGAAGGAATTCAAGAAGGAAGGCTGGCTGGTTACACCCGGCTCGCTGCCCTTGGAGAAGCAGATCGACAAGTCGTACATGATGCAGTATGAATACGACGATGATGGCTTTCCCAAGTACATCATGGCAGAGGCAAAGAGTGTTGCAGCCGCCTATGACGCTGGAAAGATGCAAGCTCTCGAGCTGGCAAAACAAGCCCTCGCTGGCCAAATCCAAACCGAAGTTACCGCCCTGATCGAAAATACGGTGGCTAACGACCAGCTCAACATCGAGCAGGCAAATTCGGTAGTCAAGAGCGTGCAAGCCAGCAAAAACCTGATCCAGCAGAGTATCGGGCGCGTAATCCCAGTAATCGAATGTTATCGCGAAAGCGGCAGCAACAAGAACACCGAAGTGCTTGTACGTGTGGCCTACAGCATGGACATGGCAAAACAAGCCGCACTGCGTGCCGCTCGCCAAGACCTTGAGGCCCAAGGCGATTCCCTCCATTCACAGCTTAACGACCTGCTTGGATGGTAAAGAAATCCCCTATAATATATATAACCCTTGTCCTGGGCTTGACTTTAGGTCAGGCCCAGAATAATAATCCTGCACGTAAGGCTTTCGATGAATTTAAACAAGCCCAAGCACAAGATTATCAAGACTTTAGGCGTCAAGCCAACGAAAAATACGGCGAATTTGCTGAGGCAGCATGGAAATGGTTCAGAGCTGATGCACCAATACCCAAGCCAAAAGATGATCCTACGCCACCCATAGTAGCACCTGATGACGACAATCAGCAGAAAATTCCACATGAGGTACCAATAGATACCGTAACGGTACCCCCCCTTCCCAAGCCTCAACCTCAACCCATTACTCCAGTAACCCCCACCCCTCCGAAGCAAGAGAAATTCTTAGAATTCAGTTACTTCGGAACGCCTTGCAAACTTCGCACAGGGGAACTGGGTTCCCTATCTGTCAGCAATGCCACCAACTCAGAATTAGCCTCTGCATGGCGCCACCTTGTAAACAATGCTGATGTACTGCTGAGCGATTGTCTGTCTGCTCGCCAAGACCTTAATCTCTGCGATTGGGCATATTATTGCTTATTAGAGCAAGCTACCGAGCAGCTCTACGGAGCTCGCACTAACCAGCAAGCCTTAGCCATGGCCTATCTCTTTGGCAATTCTGGGTATGCATTGAGGTTGGTGCGCGTAAATGGACGACTGTACCTTTTCTTTGGCACTGATCATATGGTGTGCGAAATGCCAGGCTTTTTGGTGGGTGGTTTGCGGTATTACACTATGGGAGATATGCCCGAAAGATTTGAAGTATATGAATTAGGATTCCCTAAGGAGCAGCCTATGTCATTGTTAGTACCAAATCTCCCAGCCTTTGCCAAAACTCCAACTGCCAATAGACAACTGAAAAATAATCGCAGCAATGGCTTGGATGTGACAGTGAGCACCAATAAGAATCTTATTAACTTTTATGATACCTATCCCACATCTTTCACTGACAATGACCAGATTACACGATGGGCTATGTATGCCAATACCCCAGCCAGTGATGAGATGCGTGAGAACTTATATCCCAGCCTGCGCCAGCAATTAGCGGGCCTTGAGCCTTTTGAAGCAGTTAGCCGAATGCTGCATTGGATGCAGTATGCATTTGAATATGGCTATGATACAAAGATTTGGGGTGGTGATCGTGCATTCTTCCCCGATGAGACTCTCTACTACCCCTATCAAGATTGTGAGGATCGCGCCATACTATTCACTCGAATTGTGCGTGATTTGGTAGGATTGCCATGTGTGTTGGTTTATTATCCTGACCATTTGGCGTCGGCAGTTAGTTTTGACGATGTAGCGGATGTGCAAGGCGATTATCTTACGCTCAAGGGACGTAAATTCATAATCTGTGATCCTACCTATATTGGAGCTGCTATTGGGCGCACGATGCCCAAAATGGACAATGCCTCTGCCAAAGCCATACTGCTGACTATGGATAAATCTTTTAGATAGGATTTGGGCTTGGGGATTTGGGATTTAGGATTTAGGATTTGGAATTTGGGATTTGGAAATTTTACTTTTCTTTTTCCTAAAATTATGTGTATTACTGAAAGGTCAATGATATGAGAAAGATATTTCTGATTATAATGATGGTTTTTGTTAGTTTTGCATCGAGCAGAGCTGATGATAAAGTTAGTGGAGAATACATATATCGTTGCGGACTTGACAAGTCTCCAGAAGAAGCTAAGCGCATAGCCCTTGAAAGAGCGAAAATAGAGGCTCTGGCTGATAAATATGGTACCACTATCTCACAAACCAACCTTACCAATGTAACCACAGGCAATGGCGATTCAAAGATTGATTTTGAATCTATATCTTCAAGTCAAGTAAAGGGGGAATGGATTGAAACTCTTGGCGAACCCGAATATAGCATTAGTATCGATGGCAATATGCTTGTGGTAATAGCCAAAGTATCAGGCAAGGCTCGAGAGATAAAGAGTGCAGGAGCAGATTTCTTGGTTAAGATGTTACGTTTGGCCAATGACCGAAATGATGTAAGCGAATACCATGAAGGCGACCAAATGATGATGTCGTTTTCATCCCCTGTATGCGGCTTTTTATCATGCTATCTAATTGGTGACGACGGCATGGCCTACTGCATTCTACCCTATATGAATAGCGATGCATCAATCGTAACGATTGACAAAGACAAGGATTATATATTCTTCTCACCATCCGATAGCGATACACCAGCCATCGTAGATGAATACACTCTTACTGCCGACAAGGATGTGGAGCATAACCAGGTATATGTGATTTTCTCCCCTAATAATTTTTCTAAGGCACGAGATGCCTCGCAGGGGGAAGGCCTGCCTCGTGGCCTCTCATCATCTGATTTTCAGAAATGGCTTGCGAAGCAGCGCTCTTCCGACAAACAAATGCAAGTCGAAGTAAAAACCATTTCCATCTACAAGAAATAATGATTCATAAAGCTTGCCTAAATTGGCGAGCTTTTTATATTTTGGCATGTGATAACTTGGAGTTGTTTATTTGGAATAAATTGATTAATTTTGCCCTACAATCTAAAAATGATTAAAATGGAAGCAAGGAAAGTAAGATACCCGATAGGAATACAGACTTTTTCGGATATAATTGAAGGAGGGTACCTATATGTAGATAAAACAGCCTATGTGTATCAATTGGCTAATGAAATGCCAAAGTACCTATTTTTGAGTCGTCCACGGCGATTAGGGAAAAGCCTACTTTTGAGCACCCTTAAAAGCTATTTTGAGGGGAAAAAAGAATTGTTTAAAGGGTTAGCTATTGAAAAGCTTGAAACCAAATGGGAGGCTTATCCAGTAATCCATTTAAGCCTGGCAGGATTTAAGGGTGATGACCCTTTAAAACTTCGAGAATACCTGGATTGGGAATTCGAACAATTAGAAGCTTATCATAGTGCCTGCAAAGGGTCCGACAATTTGGGCTCACGCCTTAAGGCGTTGATATATCATTGTTTCAAAACTACTAGGAAACGAGTAGTAGTACTTATTGACGAGTATGACAATCCCTTGCTATGCGTGGTTCATGATGATGAGAAAAGACCTGCCATCCAAACTGTGATGACTGAGCTTTACGCAACACTAAAGGATAGCGACCCTTGGTTGAAATTTGTATTTATTACTGGTATTACCAAATTTTCTCAGTTAAGCATCTTCAGTGCGCTCAACAATCTCACAAATATCAGCATGCGCAAGGAGTTTGGTTGTGTTTGTGGCATTACTAAGGAGGAATTGGATAGAAATATGAATCAGGGCATCGCAGCCTTAGCAGAAGAGATGGAGATTTCTAAAGAAGAGGCTCGCGAAAAGATTACCGAAAGATACGATGGATATCATTTCTGTGAGAATTGTCCCGACCTATATAATCCATATAGCCTAATAAAATGCTTTGAGGCTCGGCAAATCGATGATTATTGGTTTGAGAGCGGTACACCGACTTATGTCGTGGAAACATTGAAAAAATACAAGGTTATGCCCTCTGCTGTCGGGAAAGTACAAGCCACTAAGAGCATTTTCGATGTACCTACTGAAAGAATGGGCAGTTGGATTCCGCTCTTGTATCAAAGTGGCTATCTAACCATCAAGGGGTACAACAAATTGGTGCAACTCTACACCCTCGACATTCCTAATTTGGAGGTTCGCACAGGATTAATGGAAGCCTTGCTCCCTAACTATGTGCAAAATCCAGATTTAACCAAAAGCACAGTGGCCCTGTTTATGGGTTGCCTTTATGATAATGATATTAACGGGGCATTGGACCATCTTACTGCATTCTTAGAAGAAGTGCCATATTGTGACAATATTGATTACGAGGGACATTGGCAACAGATGCTTTATGTGGTATTCTCTATTTTTGGAGCTTATGCCGATGTAGAGGTACATACAAATACGGGGCGCGTAGACATGGCCATGATTTTCTTAGATAAGCTTTACCTTTTTGAGGTAAAGCTCAATGGCACAGCCCAAGAAGCCCTGCATCAGATAGAAACAAAAGAGTATTCAAAGCGCTTCCAGCGCCTTGACCTTCCTATCGTCAAAATCGGCATTTCATTCGACACCACTCGTCGCACCATAGTCGACAAACTAATCAAATAACTTCCGAAGTGTCCGAGCCACAACTGGTGAAAATCCAAAATACATAGAAATATGATAGGATTGAATCTTAATGAAATTAATCTTACTTCACCAATTTAGGCAAGCTTTTTTATTGGGGGAATGGGAGGATTTGCTTTGAGATGAGTTTTTGACCCTGGAAGATGAGATAGATAAGGCGACACTCTGAGCCTCGAAGAAGGCCGCTTTCACGTAAATGAATATCATGGGCGTACTGCTGAAGTTGCTCAGCCGCTTCCTTCTGCAGTTGTTCGATATTTTTGTCACCTACCTTCATATACTTAAGCTCTATGATATAGCTGTAGCGGACGATGTTGTCAGGACGATTAATAGGGATAAGCAAAATATCTCCTCGTCCGGAGTTTAGTTCAAGCTCTGGCCATAAATCATAGATTCCATTAAGGCATAATAGACCTCTCAAGAAGCCCTGCACATCATATTCCCCACCTTTAGAGTTAAAGAAACTGGTGTACTGTTGATACAATTCACCAATTTTATCAGCCAAAGCCCTCCATTCTCCGTCGACCGCTGCACCAAGCAACAATTGATGCAATCCTTTGCGTGCATCATTTAAATTCAGGCCCACTTCCTTCACCATTTCGAGCATATACTGCATATAAAGCTCACCCATATTTTTGTTAGGGACCTTTAGTATATGTTGACCATACCTATCAGCACCGCCGAAAGTTAGAGTTCCATAATAGAAAAGCATGCTTATGAAATTTTCTTGTTCTCCAGCTTTAATAGCCGAAAACTGAGCCTTTACATGCCCCGTCGTAAAGCCCTTAGCGCAAATCTCCTTTATAGTATCGATCCTGAGTTGACGGCTCGACAAATCTTCTGACATCACCAAATAGTTTAGTTTGCTGGGCTCGGTACGAGCAGCATAGTCCACCATCTCCTCGGGAGGATAACCAGTATCAATCAATATGTTCAGGTAGCGGAGCACACTGCTTGTATTATAAATTGGAGGATCGTTATAGTAACTCCGGGGAGAAAAACTAAATCCATCATAATATGGCTTTATCTCTGATATTATTTCTTGTGTAGTTTTATTTATTACCCCTTGATTCTGATAATAGTCTATCATTTCCAATAGCTCGGTCTCAGTAATGCCTACTATTTGATCATATTTTTCCTCCAACGAAATTGGATCAGCTATATTGAAGCCTGACGTTAAATCATCGTATGTAACAGGCGCCACTCCTGTCATAAAAATTCGGTCAAAAGAATCTTTGCAACAAGAGAAGAAACTGCGATAGAAACCATCATTATGAGTGATTTTGAAATGTTCATCCACACCGCGAGCAGCTAACACCGAATTGGTGAAATTGTCATATTCATCGATGAAGAGATAGGTAAGATAACCTAAACGTTGATTCAAATGTATATATGCATTTACGGCATCAGTAATCGTTTCCCGGCTCAATACAAACTCGATATCCTCATTAGAATACAGGCCTTTGTATTTTCTAAAAAATTCATCCAATCTGGAAAAACAATAACGAGTAAAATTTTTTGCAAGATTATCTATATCTCTTTCTATTTTTGAAAAATTGAGACTCAATATCACGAACTTATTTGCCAACTTAGTAGGGTGTTGACCAATATAAAGTTTGCCAAAAAGAGAATTAAATACATCTTTTTTAGCCACATCATAATAAGCGATCATCATATTGCTGAGAAGGCTTTTTCCCATTCTCCGAGGCCGTAATAGCATGATAAACGAACTCCTCTGCTCAATCAGAGGAATATAATGTGTTTTATCGATAAAGTAGTAATCTTCTCGAATGATGCGCTCAAAATTCGTTATATTGAGTGGTAAATTTTTCATATACAAACATTTTAGTGCAAATATAAACAAATTTCTTCATATTCCTGCCACCCATACTATTAATTCTGTAAATTATTGGAGCCTCAGTGCGGTTAGCTGATGCGGGACCAATCCTGGTTGCGGTTGAGGGAGGCAGTGACGGCATGAGCCAGAGACAGGTGCTGAGGCATGCGGAGGTCTGGGTCAAGGTCGAGGATTTGCTCGGCAGTGTCGCGCGCCATCTGTATGATCTGGCCGTCGGTGGCCAAGTTGGCGATATGAAGCTCAAATGGTAAGCCGCTCTGCATGGTGCCCTCAATGTCGCCAGGGCCGCGCATTTTCATATCAGCCTCGGCAATGATGAAGCCGTCGGTAGTCTGAGTCATGAGTTTTAGGCGCTCTTTAGTCTCCTTTGCCAATTCATACTTGGTCATCAGCACACAGAAACTCTGGTCAGCTCCGCGCCCTACCCTGCCGCGCAACTGATGGAGCTGCGACAGGCCGAATCGCTCAGCATTCTCTATGATCATGACCGAGGCATTGGGCACGTTCACCCCCACCTCGATCACAGTGGTTGCCACCAATATATCAGCCTCGTGCCGCACAAAGAGCCCCATCTGATAATCCTTCTCCGCAGGCTTCATGCGCCCATGCACAAAGGCCACCTTATGCTTGGGAAAAGTCTGGCAAATCATCTCATAGCCCTGCTGCAAGCTGAGCAAATCAAGCTTTTCATTTTCCTCAATCAGAGGATACACGATGTAAATCTGGCGCCCCTCGAGCAACTGGCCATAGACAAAGCGATAAAGTTGTTCGCGCTGTTCGTCGTAGCGCATCACCGTGGTCACCGGCTTTCTTCCCGGGGGCAACTCGTCGATCACTGACACGTCGAGATCGCCATACACCGTCATTGCCAACGTGCGCGGAATCGGAGTGGCCGTCATCACCAGCACATGCGGCGGGATGTCGCTCTTGCGCCAAAGCTTGGCACGCTGCTCCACACCGAAACGATGCTGCTCGTCGATCACGACAAAACCCAAGTTCTTAAACTCCACATTATCCTCGATCACAGCATGAGTGCCAATCAGGATCTGCAAAGAGCCATCTTGCAGCTCCCGATGTATGATGTCGCGCTGTTTCTTACGCGTGCTGCCAGTGAGAAGGCGCACGTTTATGCCGATTGGGGCCACCATCTTGCTGATAGTCTCAAAATGCTGCTGTGCCAAGATCTCGGTAGGAGCCATCAGACAAGCCTGCGCTTCATTATCAAGAGCTATCAGCATGCTCAGAAGAGCTACCAAAGTCTTGCCGCTGCCCACATCGCCCTGCACAAGGCGATTCATCTGGCGCCCGGTGTTAACATCGCCTCGGATCTCCTTCACCACTCGCTTCTGAGCGTTGGTCAGTTCGAAAGGCAAGCATTGGCTGTAGAATGTGTTGAACCAATGTCCAATCCTTGGAAATCTCAGACCCACGAGCACCGACTTGCGCGCACGCGTGCGACGCAGCATATCCAATTGGATATAAAGCAATTCCTCGAATTTAAGGCGAAATTTGGCATCCTGTAGTTCGTCATTCGACGAAGGATTGTGGATGGCACGGATGGCATGGTCAAGCGATGCCAGGTGGTATTTCTCCACAATGTGCTGAGGGAGTGTTTCAGTAAAAGTGCGACCCGCGATGCTGAGTGCATTCTGGATCCAGCCATAAATCATGCGGGAATTGATGCCTCGATTGCGCAGCTTTTCAGTAAGCGGATACACACCGCGCAAGCCATGCATTGTGGCGGCATGCTCAAGAGTGTCAACCTCGGGGTGAACTATCGACCAGCGCTCGCGGAAAGCCTGAGGTTTGCCAAAGATCACATAGTCGGTCATCGTGCGATACAGATTCTTGATCTGCTGGATGCGCTGAAACCATACGCACTCGATCGTAGATGTGCCATCAGTAAAAAGACCCACCAAGCGCATTTTTGCCCCCTCGCCCTGGAGGGTGAATGTGACGAATCTGCCCCGGAGCATTACCCAGGGCATGTCACCCCGCAGTTCACTTATCTTGTAGAAAGTGCTGCGGTCAACATAACTGTGAGGAAAATGATGAATAAGGTCATAGGCCGACCGAATGCCCAGTTCCTTAGTTAGGAGCTCAGCACGCTGTGGCCCTACGCCTTTTACAAATTTTATGTCTAATTTCCGCAGTGCGTCCATTCAGGAACCACCCAATCACAAAATCACCAAAACACTATCCCCCTACTTAATTCCCAAGAACAGGGAAGCCACCTCTATGTCGCGCGGATGGGTGATTTTTATATTTAGCGGAGAGCCCTCCACGAGCAGCGGAGCTCCGAATCCGGCAGCCTCGTAGACCGAGGCATCATCGGTAAAACTTTCCTGATAAGGCTGAGCATAGGCAGCCTTGAGCTGCTTGCCACGGAAAGCCTGGGGTGTCTGCACGCTTACCAACTGGGTGCGGTCAACAGCCTTGGAGCCGCCTTCTGAGTCGATTTGGCGGAGAGAGTCAGTCACGGGCATCGTAGGGATTACAGCGTCGGCCACTGCCATGCCGCCCATGATGCGATTCATCATCTCCTTGTTGATCACCGGGCGCACGCCATCGTGCACCAGCACGATGTCATCGTCGGCCGGATTGATCATATCCATGGCATTCTTCACCGACTCCCAGCGGGTGGCGCCTCCGATAGCGATCTTGGGACTTTCGAAGCCGTACATCAGGCAGAGTTTGCGCCAATAGTCGGCATATTCCTCGCTGAGCACTATCACCATATTGGCTTGAGGCAGATTGCGCCCCAAACGCACCAGGGTATGCATCAGCACTGGCCGCTCTCCCAAGAGGCAAAATTGCTTGGGAAGGTCGCCGCCAAAGCGGCTACCCTTCCCAGCAGCTACTATGATTACATGTTCCATTTCGTCGTCTTCATGGTCTTCGTCGTCTTCGTCGTCTTCATCGTCTCAGGAGACCATGGAGACCTTGAAGACCTTGAAGACCTATTAATATGCAAACATTGGATAATCCTTCATGGTCTCATTCACCTTAGCGCGCACAGCAGCGATGGTGTTGGGATCCTCGGGATTTGAGAGCACGGTGTCGATCATCTCCACGATTTCGCCCATCAGCGGCTCTTTTGCACCGCGAGTGGTGATGGCCGGTGTGCCCAAGCGCACGCCAGAGGTCTGGAATGGACTGCGGCTATCGAAAGGCACCATGTTCTTGTTGGCAGTGATGTCAGCCTCCACGAGCACCTTCTCAGCCACCTTGCCAGTCAGATCGGGGAATTTGGTGCGCAGGTCTACCAGGATGCAGTGGTTGTCCGTGCCGCCTGAGATCACCTTGTAGCCCTTGTCAACAAGAGCCTGGGCCATGACGGCTGCATTCTTCTTCACCTGCTCAGCATATTCCTTCCAACTGGGCTGCAGTATTTCGCCGAAAGCCACTGCCTTGGCAGCTATCACATGCTCGAGCGGACCGCCCTGCACACCGGGGAATACGGCAGAATCCAGCAGTTGCGACATCATGCGCAGCTGTCCCTTAGGATTGGTCTTTCCCCAAGGATTCTCGAAGTCCTTGCCCAGCAGGATGATGCCGCCGCGCGGACCGCGCAATGTCTTATGGGTAGTAGAGGTGACGATGTGAGCATGCTTAACGGGATTCTCCAGCAGGCCTGCAGCGATCAGGCCAGCGGGGTGAGCCATATCCACCATGAAGATGGCGCCGATTTCGTCGGCCAGCTTGCGCATGCGGGCATAGTCCCATTCGCGGCTGTAAGCGCTTGCGCCACCGATAATCAGTTTCGGACGCTCGCGACGAGCCACTTCCTCCATCTGGTCATAATCTACGCGGCCAGTCTCGGGGCTCACGTTGTATTCGCAGGCATGGAACATCAGGCCTGAGAAATTCACTGGGCTTCCGTGGCTGAGGTGGCCGCCATGGCTCAGATTGAGACCCATGAACTTGTCGCCGGGCTTGAGGCAAGCCATGAAGACAGCCATGTTGGCTTGTGCGCCTGAGTGGGGCTGCACATTGGCGTACTCAGCGCCGAATATCTCCTTGATGCGATCGATGGCGAGCTGTTCGGCCTCGTCGACCACTTGGCAGCCGCCATAATAGCGATGGCCAGGATAGCCTTCGGCATACTTGTTGGTGAGGCATGAGCCCATGGCCTTCATCACTTGGTCGCTTACGAAATTCTCAGAAGCGATCAGCTCGATGCCCTTCTTTTGGCGTTGAGCCTCGCGTTCGATGATGTCAAACACTACTTTGTCTTGCACCATAATTTTTTCTTTTTTGTGTTTAGTGTTAATGATGGGTATTAACTTGATTTAAGGGAACTTAGTCAGTTACAGGATTTCGGCGTCCTTGCCACCTACTGCATGGTTGCAATAGTGGCAGCGAATCACCACCAGTGGATCCTTGGTGACCACATGGAATTTGGTGTCCATGGGTTCGTTGTTGGTAATGCACTTGGGGTTGGCGCATTTCACGATGCCCACGATCGTTTCGGGCAGCCTTACCGGACGCTTTTCCACCACGGTGAAATCGCGGATGATATTCACCACGGCAGTGGGGGCAATCAAAGCAATGCGGTTGAGGGTTGCCTCGTCAAACTCCTTGTCAGCCACTTTGATAATGCCTTTTTTGCCTAATTTTCCGCTTTCGAGGTTATTGCCTATTGTCACGCTGCTGTCGAGGTTCTCTATGCCGAGAATTCTCACAGCCTTGAACAATGCGGAGCTTGGTATATGATCTATCACTGTGCCATTCTGCAATGCGGCCACAGCCAATTCTTTCTTTCCAGTCATAATCTTTGGGGATTTGGGATTTAGGTTTTAGGTTTTGGGATTCGGGATTCAGAAATCTGGATTCAGGAATCGGCACCAATTCACCAATTCACTGAATCACCAATTCACTAAATCACTGTTTCACTAAATCACGATTCAGGGGATTAATTCCCAGGGCGCGGCAGAGGATTGCTTGGCGTGCGTAGAGTCCATTGCGGGCCTGATCGAAATAATAGGCCTTGGGGTTGGCGTCGACATCGTAAGAAATCTCATTCACGCGGGGAAGCGGATGCAGGATGCGCAGATTGTCGCGACTGCCCGAGAGCATGTCGTTGCACAGAGTGTATAGATTTTTCACGCGCTCATATTCCATGATGTCGCTAAAGCGCTCGCGCTGCACTCGAGTCATGTACAGAATGTCGGTGCTGTTGATTATCTCCGGCGAGAACTCGGTGGTGACTGTATACTTGATTCCATGATCATCGCAGAATTTGAGATATTCCTCAGGCATCTGCAATTCCTTGCAAGCCACAAAGTTGAAAGTAGGATTGAAGAAACTCATGGCCTGAAGCAGCGAATGCACAGTGCGGCCGTATTTCAAGTCGCCCACCATGGTGATGGTGAGATTGTCGAGAGTGCCTTGGGTCTTGTATATGCTATAGAGATCGAGCATGGTCTGCGAGGGGTGCTGATTGGCGCCGTCGCCAGCATTTACCACGGGCACCTCGGTCACCTCCGACGCATAGCGCGCAGCCCCCTCAAGATAGTGGCGCATTACGATTATGTCAACATAATTTGACACCATCTTGATGGTGTCATGCAATGTTTCGCCCTTTGATGAACTGGTGGTGGAAGCATCCGAAAAACCTATTACGCGACCGCCCAGGCGATTCACAGCGGTTTCGAAACTCAGGCGGGTGCGGGTCGATGGTTCGAAAAACAAGGTAGCAACTACCTTGCCATCAAGGATTTTGGAGTTGGGATGTTCTTCAAAATACTTAGCCTGCTCAAGCAATTTGAGCAGCTCCTCCTTGTCGAGGTCAGCAATAGATACAAGGCTGTTAGGATTCATTTGGCTTATGAATGTAATTTTTCACAAAATTACTCAATTTATCCCTATCATATTGCAAATATTTGCTAAAGTTTCTGCCTAAATAACCGAGGGGCGCCCCACAGGCCACAACTGCCTGCGCTGACGCCCCTCAGTAGGGTCTTATAGTGCTACTCTTGCTTTATGCGTACATGTTGACGATGGCTTCGTAGAGCTCCTGCTTGCCACTGGTCTGAGCGGGTTCGCCCTTGGTCTTGGCGTATTCCACCACTTCTTCGAGGGTCAGCTTGCCATCCTCGAATTCCTTGCCCTTGCCAGCGTCGAATGAAGCATAGCGCTCCTTGAGCATGGCTTTGTAGGGGCTCTCTTCGAGCAGGGCAGCAGCGCTTTCGAGAGCGCGAGCCATGGCATCCATGCCAGCGATGTGAGCGATGAAGATGTCCTCAAGGTCGGTGCTGTTTCTGCGAGTCTTGGCATCGAAGTTTGTACCGCCATTGCCCAGTCCGCCATTGCGGATGATCTGCATCATGGCCTGTGTGAGTTCGAAGTTGTCGATGGGGAATTGGTCGGTGTCCCAGCCATTCTGATAGTCGCCGCGATTAGCGTCGATGCTGCCAAGCATGTTGTTGTCGACAGCCACAGCCAGTTCGTGCTCAAATGTATGACCAGCCAGGGTAGCGTGGTTCACCTCGATGTTGAGCTTGAAATCCTTGTCGAGGCCATGAGCCTTCAGGAAACCGATCACGGTCTCTGAGTCAACATCGTACTGGTGCTTGCTGGGCTCCATGGGCTTGGGCTCGATCAGGAAAGTGCCGGTAAAGCCTTGGCTGCGAGCATAATCGCGAGCAAGCTTCAGCATTTGAGCGAGATGCTCTTTCTCGCGCTTCTGATCTGTGTTGAGCAGGCTCATGTAGCCCTCGCGGCCGCCCCAGAACACATAGTTGGTACCGCCAAGGGCCACTGTAGCGTCGATGGCATTCTTGATCTGCACGGCAGCGCGAGCTACTACGTCGAAGTCGGGATTGGTAGCTGCGCCGTTCATATAGCGAGCGTGGCCAAACACATTGGCAGTACCCCAGAGGTTCTTGATGCCGGTCTCGGCCATCTTGCCCTTGATATAGGCCACGATTTCCTTCATGTTGTGCTCATACTCCTCGATCGAAGCGCCCTCGCTCACGAGGTCAACATCATGGAAGCAGAAATACTCGATGCCCATCTTCTGCATGAACTCAAAGCCAGCGTCAGCCTTCTGCTTGGCGATGGTAAGAGCATCAGCGCCTTGGTTCCAGGGGAACTTCTTGGTAGGACCGCCGAACTGGTCGCCGCCCTCAGCGCAGAGAGTGTGCCACCAAGCCATGGCGAATTTGAACCAATCCTTCATGGGTTTGCCCAGGATCACCTTGTCAGCATCGTAGTAGCGGTATGCCAGAGGGTTCTTGCTGTCCTTGCCCTCAAATTTGATCTTTCCTATGCCAGGAAAATACTCTTTTTGTGCCATTTTATTTATTAGTTTATTATATGTTATTTATGATTGTTTATTCCTTATTTATCTTTCTGTGCACCAATTTATCTTTCTGTGTACCAAACCACAAAAACACCAAACCACAAAAACACCAAATCACCAAATCACCAAATCACAGCAACTCCACCAACCTGCTCTTCCACAGCGCATAAGCCTCTAGGTAAGGAGCGCGGTCAGCAGCCGGCACGATAGTGTCGAGCTTAGCCAGAGTGGAGAAAGCTTCAGCCGGGGTCTTGTAGATGCCGGCGCCAATGCCAGCTCCGCGAGCGGCTCCCACGGCTCCGTCGGTGTCATAGAGCTGGATTTCTGCCCCAGTGACGCCAGCCAGGGTGTCGCGGAAGATGGGCGAGAGGAACATATTGGCCTTGCCAGCATGGATTTTGCTTACCGGCAGTCCCATTTCCTTCATGATCTCGATGCCGTACATGAATGAGAACACGATGCCCTCCTGAGCTGCGCGCAGCATATGCTCGCGGCGGTGGATATTGAAATTGATGCCATGCATCGAGCACTCGACCTGACGATTCTCGAGCACGCGCTCCGCGCCATTGCCAAAAGGCAGAATCGAGAGGCCCTCGCATCCGATGGGAGCTTGGGCAGCGATGTCGTTCATCTCAGCATATCCTGTGCCAGGAGCCGCCACATTCTTGCGCATCCAGCTATTGAGGATGCCAGTGCCGCTGATGCAGGTCATCACGCCGATGCGCGGAGCCTCGGCAGTGTGGTTGACATGCGCAAAATTGTTGACACGGCTTTTCTGATCATAGGCAATCTTGTCATTGATGCCGTAGACCACGCCCGATGTGCCTGCCGTAGAGGCTATTTCGCCGGGGTTGAGCACAGCGAGCGAAAGAGCGTTGTTAGGCTGGTCGCCGGCTCGATAGGTCACCGGCGTACCGGCAGCCAGACCAAGCTCGGCAGCGGCAGCAGCCGTAACCTCGCCCTGCATGCTGAAAGTGGGCTTCACCTCGGGCAGGATGCTCTTGGGCAGTCCATAATAATCCAGGAGGAAATCAGCGGCCTGATTGCGCTCGAAATCCCACAGCATGTACTCTGAGAGACCCTCGGCTGTGGTGCAGAGCTCGCCAGTCATTCTCCAAGCAGCGTATTCGCCCGGCAGCATCACTTTATAGATGTGGTCCATGATCTGCGGCTCATTCTCCTTCACCCAAGCGAGCTTGGCGGCGGTGAAGTTGCCGGGAGAATTGAGCAGATGCTTCAGGCACTGGTCGTGGCCCAGCTCCTCGAAAGCCTTTTCGCCGTAAGGCACGCCACGGCTGTCACACCATATGATGGCGTCGCGCAGCAGCTGCATGTCGCGATCCACAGCCACCAGTCCATGCATCTGATAACTGATGCCAATTGCCTTGATGTCCTTGGGATCTGCCCCCGAAGCTGCGAGCACAGCCTTGGTGGCCATTTTCAGGTACTCCCACCAACTGTTGGGATCCTGTTCGGCCCATCCAGCCTTGATGGCTTTGATGGGGGCCTCTGTTTTGGGATAGAAGTCGCTGGCCAGGCAGCGGCCTGATTCCACCTCCACAATTGCAGCCTTTACCGACGAGCTGCCGATGTCGTAACCGAGTAAGTACATATATAGAATTTCAGATATTAGGCACTGTGGCTTGATATTTTGTCTATTATTTTCAAAGGCCAAAATTACAATATTTTTCAAAAATGACAATGTGATTTTGTTAACTAAAGGTACCTAAATGTGCACAAAAGGTTGAAATGAAACAAAAAGGGGATATTTTTGATTCATTTTTCGCACATACTTACCTTACCGCAGAGCAATGAGATAAGATTTGTTTTTTATTTTTCTTTATTGTATCTTTGCACAACAATACAAAATTCCCAACTGAAATGAACCTTACTTTTTTGGGTACCGGCACTTCCACGGGAGTGCCTCAAATAGGATGCCACTGCCCTACCTGCTCATCGACTGATCCGCGCGACAAGAGGCTGCGCTGCTCGGTGCTGGTGGAGACGTTAGGCCGACGCCTGCTCATCGACTGCGGGCCCGACCTGCGCACTCAGATGCTGACCCACAAAGTGGAGAAGCTTAGCGCCTTGCTGATCACGCATAGCCACTACGATCATGTAGGAGGCATCGACGATCTGCGACCCTACTGCAAAGGCTTAGAGGATGGCTTTCCCACCTATTGCCAATCTGACGTGGCATATGATCTGCGCATGCGCGTGCCCTATTGCTTTAAGGAAAATCCTTACCCCGGAGTGCCAAGGTTCGACATCAAGGAGATAACAGCCGGGAATCCTTTTTTTCTTGGAAAATTGAAGATCCAGCCTCTGAGGATATGGCACTACAAACTGCCGATTCTTGGATTCCGCATTAGCAAGATGGCCTATATCACTGATGCCAAGATTGTGCCATACGAGACCATACGTGCCATACGCAAGGTAGACACATTGGTGATCAATGCCCTTAGGCCTAAGGAGCATATGAGTCATCTCTCCTTGCATGAGGCTCTCGACATCATCAAACAAGTGCAGCCTCGGCAAGCTTTTCTCACCCACATGAGCCATGATATGCCTCCGCACGCCACCATGGAGCTTCCACCTGGAGTCTACCTGGCTTACGATGGCCTGAAGATAAAATTTTAGGAGGATGCGTCGCTCTGACGCACCCTCCTTTTATATTTAGTAGGTTAATGGAAGCGTGGATTAGAGGATGCCCTGTGCCATCATGGCAGTGGCTACCTTCATGAAGCCGGCTGTGTTGGCGCCCTTCACATAGTTGATGTAGCCATCAGGCTCTTTGCCAAACACCTCGCATTGATGGTGGATGTCGGCCATGATGGCGCGCAGCTTGGCATCGACTTCATCGGCTGTCCAGGTGATCTTCTGCGCATTCTGCGCCATTTCCAGACCGCTTACCGACACGCCGCCGGCATTGGCAGCCTTGCCAGGAGCGTAAAGAATGCGAGCCTTGAGGAATTCCTTGATGGCCTCGGGGGTCGAGGGCATGTTGGCGCCTTCGCTTACGGCAAAGCAGCCGTTGGCAAGCAGCGTGCGAGCTTCCTCGCCATTGATTTCGTTCTGGGTGGCCGAAGGCATGGCGATGTCGCATGGATAGCCCCACGGGCGGATGCCCGGCGTGTATTCGCATTCGAAGTTCTCGGCGAATTCGCTGATGCGGCCGCGATAATAGTTCTTAAGCTCGAAGATGTAGTCGAGTTGTTCCTGGGTCAGGCCGTCCTTGACATAGATAGTGCCGTCGCTGTCGCTCATGGTGATCACCTTAGCACCCAGTTCGAGGAGCTTCTTTGCTGTATATGTGGCCACATTGCCGCTGCCGGAGATGGCCACGCGCTTGCCCTTGATGTCAATGCCTCGGGTGGCCAGCATGTTGAGCAGGAAGTATACGTTGCCATAGCCAGTAGCCTCTGGGCGCACGAGCGAACCGCCGAATTCCAGGCCTTTGCCGGTAAATGTGCCAGTGTTTTCGCGAGCCATCTTCTTGTACATGCCATACATGAAGCCCACCTCGCGGGCACCCACGCCGATGTCGCCGGCAGGCACGTCGGTGTCGGGACCGATCTGGCGCCAAAGTTCAGCAATGAAGGCCTGGCAAAAACGCATCACCTCCATGTTGCTCTTGCCGCGCGGCGAGAAGTCGCTGCCTCCCTTGGCACCGCCCATGGCCAGAGTGGTGAGCGAGTTTTTGAATGTCTGCTCGAATGCCAGGAATTTGAGGATGCTCAGATTCACCGAAGCGTGGAAGCGGATGCCGCCCTTGTACGGGCCAATGGCATTGTTGTGCTGGATGCGGTAGCCCATATTGTTCTGCACGCGGCCTTTGTCGTCGACCCACGACACGCGGAAGGCGAATATGCGATCGGGTATGCACAGACGCTCGATCAGATTATAGCGTTCGAATTCAGGATGCTCGTTGTATGCATCTTCGATAGTAGTGACCACTTCCTCAACAGCCTGCAGATACTCCGGCTCGTTGGGGAAACGACGACGCAAGTCGTCCATTACGGCTTTTGCATTCATGTCTTGTCTTTTTTACCTTATTTCTTTTTACCTAAATAATGTTGTCCTGTGGGGTAAGAACCTTACACTTTCTCAAGAATTAGGCTGCAAAATTAATCATTTTGTTACAATTTACCAAATATTTCTCACATTTTGTGACACAAGACGAATTTTATGTGTTTTGACGAGAATCGACGAATTAACGAAAATCAACGATCTATGCCTTCTTTCTTTCAATAAGCGCCAAAGCAGAGGCGCTGCATGACCAACGTTTTTGGGAAAATTCGAAAAAATATAGTAACT
>CAYTXF010000049.1:0-2717 GCA_964440745.1 uncultured Bacteroides sp. | reverse complement strand
GCAGAGGCGCTGCATGACCAACGTTTTTGGGAAAATTCGAAAAAATATAGTAACTTTGCAACCAGAAAGGAAAAGCAATAAATATGGATATAAAAAAACAGCTTATCGATCAGTTGATCGACCTGGCATTTGCTGAAGACATCGGTGATGGCGACCACACCACCCTGGCCACCATCCCCGCCAGCGAATACGGCACAAGCCAGCTTATTATTAAAGAAGAAGGCATACTGGCCGGTGTGGAGATCGCCCGCGAAGTGTTCGAGAAATTCGACCCTGACCTCGAGATGGAGGTGCTGATTGAAGACGGCGCCCACGTGAAGCCGGGCGATGTGGCATTCCGAGTGACCGGTTCGGTGAGATCTCTGCTGCAAACCGAACGCCTCATGCTCAACATCATGCAGCGCATGAGCGGCATCGCCACCACTACCGCCCGCTATCAGCAAGAACTTGCTGGCCTCAAGACCAAGGTGCTCGACACTCGCAAGACCACTCCCGGCATGCGCTTGCTTGAAAAAGAAGCTGTGCGCATCGGCGGAGGCATGAACCATCGCATCGGCCTCTTTGACATGATCCTCATCAAGGACAACCATGTCGACTTTGCGGGAGGCATCCCCCAGGCCGTGGCCAGCGTGCGCGAATACCTCAAGCGCAACCACAAGCAGATCAAAATCGAGCAGGAGGTGCGCAACACCCAGGAGATCGACCAGGCCCTCGAGGCAGGAGTCGACCGCATCATGCTCGACAACTTCACCCCCGAGCGCACCCGCGAGGCGGTAGAGCACATTCGCGCCGTCAATCCCAACGTCGAGATCGAGTCAAGCGGTGGCATCACCCTGGAAAATCTTCGCCAGTACGGCGAATGCGGCGTTGACTTCATCTCGGTAGGCGCCCTCACCCACTCAGTCAAGGGCCTCGACATGAGTTTCAAAGCCGTAAAATGAAGCTTGCCGTAGCAGCAATCGGGAAAATCGCGTATGCTCCCTATCAGCAGGCTGTGGAGCGCTATGCCCAGCGGCTGCCCCACTACCTGCCTTTCGAACTTAAAGAAATTCCCGACATAAAAAACACCAAAGCTCTTACTCCTGAGTTGCAAAAGGCTCAGGAGGGAGCTTTGCTTTTAAAATGGCTTACGCCAGCCGATGCTGTCATCCTCATGGATGAGCGAGGCAAGGAATACACCTCGCGCGAATTCTCAACCTTTCTGTCAGAGAAGATGCACACGGTGCCGGGGCGCCTTGTCTTTGTCATCGGGGGCCCTTACGGCTTTTCGCCTGAGGTTTACGCACGCGCCAATGGCAAGATCTCCCTCTCCAAGATGACCTTTCCTCACGAGTTGGCCCGCGTCGTTCTGGTCGAGCAGCTATATCGCGCCATGACCATCCTGCGAGGCGAGCCATACCACCATCAATAATGAATAATGAATAATGAATAATGAATAATGGGTGGGCGCACTCGCTATGTGTCAGCCGATTATTCATTATTAATTATTCATTATTAATTATCATGCTGGTATCTTGGATTTAGCCTCGTCGTAATAATTCCAGATTCGCTTTACGTAGTCCACTGTCTCGCGACCGCGCGAATAGCCATATTTCACCACCGGATCGCGATAATATTTCTTGTTCATCTTCATTAGCATGGCTTTTTCCACATTGCCATCCCATTTCTCGGGGTCATAGCCATACTTTTTGGCAAGCGCGATGGCATCGAGCACATGGCCAGGGCCTGCATTATAGGCCGCCATGGTGAATTTTTGGCGTTCGATGGGATCGCTCACCTTCTGGGCCATGATGTTGTCGTAGCTGTTGAGAATCTTCACAGCCGTTTCGATCGAACGCGAAGGATCATTCATCTCGCTCTTCTTCAGGCCGAATTGCCGGGCAGTGTTAGGCATGATCTGCATCACACCCTGAGCGCCGGCCCACGACCTGGCATTGGCCTTGAATTTGCTTTCGGTGTATCCCTGGGCTGCCAAGAGGCGCCAGTCCCAGTTGGTGTTGGAAGTATGCTGCTTATAAAACTCATCATAAGGCGAAGCGTAGCCGTTGTTGAATTGTCGATCATAGCTGGCGCCCTCCACCGGGAAATTCTTCTGGGAGTCGAAATATTTCTGCAAAATCTCGCGCTGGGCCTCGCGCGGCTTGGCCTCGGTCATCCACAAATCGAGCGAGTCGGCTAGCCAGTGATTGTCCTTTGCCACAGCCCATTGGGCGCGCTCGGGCTTGTTGAGGGCAAGCGTGATATTGAGGTCGGGATAGTAGGTTTTGTTGAGTTTGGCTGACTCGTTGTCGGTCACAGCCAGTTTGATGTCGCCGCGAGCCACGGCAGCGAGCATGTCCTCAGTAGCCAGGGAGTCAGCGTCGACAGCGCGCACATTGATCACATCGCCCATCTCTTCGTTGAGCTTTTCAAGCACCTTCTCGCCCTTGGTGTCCTTTTGCACATATACTGTGCGACCAGCCAACTGGCTCACATCCACAATCACTGTGTCGCCTGGCGGCTGCACGAGCACCTGCTCAATGTTGTGCTCAGGCCCGCAAAGCAACACTTGCTTTTTGTAAGGCTCCACATCCGGCACCTCGGCTGCCAGGATCATGGCGTCGCCGGCTTCCACCATCTCTATGGCTTCCTCTACTGAGTTGGCAACCACCCAATTGACAAAGAATCCATGCTCTTTGGCCAATTCTTCCATCAGGTCATAGTCATAGCCCATTAGC
>CAYTXF010000048.1:0-24078 GCA_964440745.1 uncultured Bacteroides sp. | reverse complement strand
CGCTGCCAAGTGTTATACTTGTGCAGTTTCAGAACGCTCGGGGCAACCTGTCCCCCTTTTGTAACACTTTTGTGGAGAACCAGAAATGTTACAAAATTGACCTGTCCCCTTTTGTAACACGGCGGCGGGAGCGGATCAAGAGATAGGCTGAGAGGAGGATGAAGGCGCCCAGGAGGATTGACATTTCTGCTACATAGTCGAGGGGGTGGATCCAGATTTCGTTGAGCAGGTGGTTGCGTCCGATTACCTCCACAAATGTCCAGAACACGATCACTGTGGCGATTGCCATGCGGATGTTGGCGCCCCATGCCTTGATTTTCAATTCCTTGATAAACATGAATATCGCTCCGATCAGGCAGCCTATCGCCACGCCGAACGTCACCGGGTGGCTCGCACCTAAGAACACCGGATCGTAGCAGAACATCAGCACCAGATAGCATGACCACAGCATCATGTTGAGCTCCAAAAATGTCACTATCGACGCATGGCGAGCCATCGGACGCAGTTCCACTTCGCTCGTCAGGCCCGTGTGGCGCTGGATCCAGCTCATGAAGCGGCAGCCGGTGCGCGTGCAGAAGAGATACAGCACCATCATCATCATCCACATGCCGAATGTGGCCGGCATGATCAAATACTCAGGCCTTGAGCCTCGGATATTCTTCAGCTCCATGCGCGTATAATCCTCAAGCGGAGTGCCATTGATCAGATACTCTTGGCTCACTCCAATGCCATCGACATAATGAGTCGTCGACTCCACGATTCCGCTGCCCAAGAGGTCGCAATGCGTGCCGAAACGGGTAGCGAAATAAGCGAAAAGAAACTCGATCCAACCCGTCCAGAAGAGCAAGCCGCCGAATAGGCCAAAGAGAGTCTGGCGCGTATCGCCTTTTACGAACACTCCGGCGATCACTATCACCAATCCTACGAAACCCATGGCGAAGGCGCAGAAATGCAGGGCTGTGGGCTCCATCAGATGTTCCATCAGGATCATCGCCGCATGGCCCAATGGCATCAGCAGCAGTACCAGAAAAAAAGAAGCTATGGTTTTGGCAAAATTCATAATCCTATATACTTATTGTTGCGCCGATCATTAGGTTGGCACCGAGGGTAACCGGCGCATTGTAGCTGTAGACCTCTGGCGCATAATTGAATATGTTGTCTACAGCCACTGTCACGCTGAAGCCGCTGCATAGGCTTTGCGTCAGCTGCACCTTCCACAGGGTGTAGGCTGGATTTGTCACCCGATATTCATCGAAAGGCGCATACATGTACACCGACGTATAGCTTACCTTCGACAAGAAGCGTCCCGACACCGACACCTCAGTGGCGCAGTTGGGCCGCCACTCATGGGTATATGTCCAGCGAGTGTTGAGCGAATGCGGACGTGCCGGACAATACTGTTTAGCCCCTCCTCCGCGGCTCTCCTCATGGGTATAATTATAGCTGATTTGGCCCGAGATGCCGCAATTCCACCGCGCGCGTATTGTGGCATCCACTCCGAACACATTCAGATGCTTCAGATTTATATACTCCACATAAGGCTGACGTTCAGCCGTATAGTGAATGCTTGAGTTGGTGATGCGGTCAAGCACAAAATTGTAATTGCCGCCGATGGTGAAATAGAAATTCTTCCAGCTGTACTCTGCCGACAGGTTGAGGTTGTGGCTCTTTTCGCTCTTCAGGTCCTTATTGCCATAGATGTCGAAAATGTCGGCCATATTGTACACCATGTACTTCTCCTTGAGGGTAGGGGCGCGAAATCCTCCGGCATAGCCGCCACGCAGCGACAGAGCATTGAGGCGGTAGCGCGCCGACACCTTGGCCGTAGCATAGTTGTCGCCCCCGTCGCTGAAATAGTCCCAACGTCCAGCCCCGATGATTTCCCAGTGCCTGTTGATATTCCAATCATACTGCACGAAGGCATCGGCAGTATACTGATGGTGCGTTTCGCCGGGCCCGAACTGATAAGTATCCAGATAATCGCGCATGAGATCCGCGCCTACCGTGAGCACGTCGCCATCCTCGAAGGTGTGACTGTAAAGCCCCCTTACCGAATGCTGCACGTTAGTGTAATCCTTCACATCGAGAGAATATTCCTTGATGTAATCCGACTTGTCGTACTGGTCAAAGGCATAGCTCAGCTCCAGCTTGTCGGCGCTTGTGATGGCCCACTCGCCGCGCAGTCCGCCGCTGAAACCGCGATAGCGGTCGGGCGTATCGGGATTGTAGAGGCGCTCCTTGAAATAATACCCGGCGCGAGCCATAAGCTTTAGAGCCTGGATGGGCTGGTATGTGAATCGGTCCTGCAGGTTCCAGGTGCGATGGCCATAGACAGTGCGGTAGTCGCAATTGTCCTTAAGATCAAGGCACACATTGTAACTGCTTCTCCGATCGAAGTTTACGCTTAGGATATTGTTGACATGCTTGCCCTTGAGGCCCATTTCGCCGCCTACTCTCCACTCGTGATGGTCGCCAGCGCGGCCGTTGAGATCAAGGCTGAAGGGTCTTTCAGCCTCCTTAGATATGATATTGATCACGCCGCCGGCAGCGTTCGAGCCATAGAGGGCGCTTGCCGCTCCGCGTATGATTTCTATGCGCGCTATGCCATTCATGTTGAGGCGCGAAAAGTCAACATTCTCGAGCGTCTCCCCCGCCACGCGTTCGCCATCGAGCAGGATCAGCACGTTTTGCCCGGCGAATCCAGCCAGATTCATGTTGGTCTGCTGGTTCATGGAGTAGGTAAACTCCACTCCCGGCATCTCCTGCTGCAGCAGGTCCTGAATGTTGGTGGCATCGGCCATGCGCAGGTCGCGCTCGGTGATCACTCGCGTTGGCACTGGTGTATCTTTCAAGGCCTTAGGAGTGCGAGTGCCGGTGATTACAATCTCGTCGAGATTGAACACGCGCATGATCGAGTCGATCTGTGCGTCGGTCAGGACGGCCTCCGGTTCGTAGGGCAAACCAGCGGCGCGGCCGGCGACAGCTGCGCATCCAATCAGCAAGCATGTAATCAATTTGTTCATTGGTGGGTTGGTGGGTTGGTGATTCGGTGATTTGGTGATTTGGTGATTCGGTGATTCGGTGATTCGGTGATTTGGTGATTCGGTGATCCTGTCATCCTGTCAAATCCCCTAATAGGGGTATTTGATGTCGATGGTGAGGAAGCCTTTGGTGCCCACTGGGCTCATGTAGCTGGTGAGCTGCATCGCCACCAGTTGGCCGCTTGCGAGCTTCACTATGTACACCTTGCCCGAGGCCGAGTAGGTAGGAGGCGGAGTAGTAAAATTCATTTCGGCCCAGCCGCACAGCAGACTGTTGACCTTTATGTTTTGATAGCCAATGCGGTACGCCAGCATGTCGCTCAGGTCAGTGATTACCTGGGTGGTGCTGTAGGCATCCATAGTCCACTTTGCCGAATCGTACTGGCCCGTGTTGGCAGGCAGTTCGTCGATGCTTTTGTAATCGGTGGCGATCACGCCTCCGCCATTGGTGCGGGCGTCGAAGTGATGCACTGCGATGTCCCACTTTTCTGGTTCGGGCTGCGGATCGGTCTTCACCGACGAAAGCGCCGTGTATTTAGTGCCTTCCACCAGGTTGTAGGTCCAGCCCGACTGCCCGTCCCATTCGCCCTCCAGGGTAGTGGGGATGTCCATAGCCACCACTGTGAGCGCTTCGAGGTCGAGGTACAGCCATTCGGTGTACGAGCAGGCGTTGAGATAGAGAGTCATCCTGCCGTCCGACGATGTCGGGTTGAAACCTTCGTGGAAATCGCTGTCGGCCGGCGCGTCGTCGTAGATGCCGTCGAGGATGCCGTTGCATCCCGTCAGCATCAGCGCCACAGCCGCCGACATTGTCCTGATCAGATTTTTCATAGTGAATGTATGTGTTCAATCCTTAGTTAGCCGCCTCGCCTTGGAAGACGGTTTCCACCTCGAATGGCATGCTGCCCGGGCGGTAAAGGAGGGTGAAATCAAGTTTGGCATTGTTGAGGCTGCCTGTAAGGCTGCCTGTCGTATAGTAAGCCCCTGCTTGGCAGGCGAATTCCTCAAGAGCGAATTCAAATCGGCCTTCGCCGATCTTTGTGCATGGAATGTTCTGAATCAGCATTGCGCCAATATCGAAGCCCGAGGCTATTTCGGCAATGTCCACCGAGTAGGCTCCCATCTCCAGGTTCATGGCCGTCTGCTCCTCGTTGAGCCAAGTCACCACTGCATAGTTGTCGCTTGCCTGCGGCACAAAGAATGAGAAGATAGGGATTCCCGAGGTGCTGACGCCGTCGTATTGCTGAGGCGGCGGCGTGTTGTCGGGCTCTGGCATGTGCACATTGTCGCTGGCGCATCCTGCTGTCAGGCACAGAAGCGCCAGCGCCAAGGTAACTATGTATAATCTTATCTTGTCCAAAGCTGATTAGTCTATGTCGGAGACATACTCCATGATCAGTGGGAAGGGCATCGAGCCGTAGTTCATCACCACGGTGAAGCCATAGTCCCAGGTGTCGACAGTGTTGATCGAGCCGCTTACGGTGCCGTTGTAGGCCTTGTCATTCTCGTCAACATCTGAGTATTCTGCGCTGAAGGTGTACACTCCGTTTTCCTCGCTCACCTCCACATTGCTTGCATTCACACCGGGGAGGTCGCCCATGCCCTCGTAGTAGCATGTGGGGAAGCTCAGGTTGATGGTGCCATCGGCATTCTGAGTCACGGTCACCACGCCATCGTCCTCGAGCACTACCGATCCCATCACCGACACTGAGCGCGAGCAGTGGTACTCGCCTGCCAAGCCTTGGCCAGCAGTTGGCTCGAACACCACCTGGTCGAATTCGTCGGCGCCGAACTCAGCCACCACGGCTCCAGCCTTCATCACTTTCACAGTCTGCGCATTCATGGCCACCACAGCCAGAATCATTGCTATAAGAGTGTATGCTTTTTTCATCAGAATTTCAATTTAAATGATTGTCCGTTAATGTTTAAAATGTAGATGCTGCCTAAGTTGAGCTCAAGGCGAGCCGCGCCATTGGCATCAGCCTTGGCTTGGGCAGCGAGGCGTCCGTCGATGGTATAGGCGGCGATTACAGTGCCCTGGGTTACTCCGTTTACTGTGACTTCGCCCTCGGCTACGGCCACGCGCACAGCGTCGGCTACCTCATGGGCTATGCCAGTGTTGTCACTGATGGTAAACGTGTATGTATCGTTGCCGGGGAGGGTCACTTGCTCTGTGCCGTTCTGGATTACCAGGTCGCCCTCGGCGCCATAGCTCACTGCGGGGCTGTTGGAGAGGAGGAATTCGTAAGCTTCGCCTTGGCTGTTGGTCACCTTGACCACTAAGGCAGCGTAGGCTCCGATAGCCATCATCGCAGCTGCCGCCAGGACTATGCCTTTTTTTATAAATGTGTTGTTTTGCATTGTTGATTGGTTTTTATCGCTGCAAAGTTACAACTTTTCCTTACAAATCCCAATACCTAAGTTTCAGTATTTTGTCACCGCGCCTTTCAAATTATAGGATAATTTTGATAATTGGCATTAAAGTTGTAACTTTGCAAAGTTAAAACACGTGTTAATGAACAGACGACTAATGTTGATATCCGTGGCAGCAGCCTTGCTATGCCACGCGTCGGCACAGGTTAATAGCCCCACTGCAGAGGGTTATCTCACGCGAGCGCAATCGATGATGCTCGATGACAACTACATCGGCACCCTCGACCAGGTCGACCAGGCCCTGCGCCTGCCTCTCGACCCCGACCAGCGCATGCGCGCCCTCTATATGCAGGCGGCTGCCACTGTGCACACCGACAAAGAATTGGCTCGCGAGCTTTTCGGCGCCTTCCTGGCTGAATACAGGGGCACCGACATGGCCCAATTGGCCATGATGGGAATTGGCGACACCTACTATGGCACCGACTATGCCCGCGCCTCAGAATATTATGCTCAGGTCGATGCTTCCAAGCTCTCGTCAGCAGACCAGGCCCCCTTCTACTACCGCTGGGCCTACTCGCTGATGCAGCTCGGCTACTACAATGCTGCCTCGGCCCTCTTCAGCAATCTCGCCAGTGACAAGCAATACGCATCCAAGGCCACTTTTTATCAGGCCTACATGCAATATGCCCAAGGCAATTACGACCAGGCACTACCCATGTTTGAGGCAGCTCGCAGCAACCAAGCCCCCGGCAATATGGCCGACTACTATCTGGCCCAGATCTACTATCTGTGCGACGACAACGCCCAGGCCTTGGCCATGGCCAAGAGCCTGCTCCAGCGTCAAGGCATCGAGCAGCAGTATGTGGCCGAGGCTTACCGCATAGCCGGCGAGGCATCATTCAAACTCTCCGACGAGTCGCAGGCCGTAAAATACCTTGACAAGTACGTGCAGCTCGCCTCCGATCCCCAGCCATCGGCCCTTTACATCCTCGGCCTCCATGCTTACAACGAGGGTGACTATGACAAGGCAGTGCAGTACCTGACCCCCGCTACCGCGCTCGACGATGCCATGGGCCAGACGGCATACCTCTACATCGGCCAGGCACTGCTCAAGCAGGGCGATGTCAACGGCGCCGTGATGGCATTCAACAGCGCCCTTAACAAGGAATTCGACAAGCAGGTGCAGGAGACAGCCTTCTACAACTACGCAGTGGCATCCCTCCAGGGCGGTCGCGTGCCATTTGGCAATGCTGTCAGCACCTTCGAGGCCTTTATCAAGCGCTACCCCAACAGCCAGTACGCGCCCCAGGCCCAGCAGTACATCGTGGCCGCATACCTTAATAATAAGAGCTACGACCAGGCCTTGGCAAGCATCAACTCCATGGCCCGACCCACCGAAGCCACCCAGGCAGCCAAGCAGAAAGTGCTATACATGCTTGGCGCACAAGCCCTTTCGACTGGCAATGCCTCTCAAGCTGTCACATACCTGCAGCAGGCCCAAGAACTCTCGAAATACGACGCCAAGATCTCCCAAGAGACAACCCTCCTGCTCGGCGAGGCCCTCTATCGCAGCGGCCAGTACGCCGCTTCGGCTCGCCAGCTTGAGGCTTATATAAAGAACACTGCCAACCGCCAAGGCAACCTTGCCTTAGCCTATTACGACCTTGGCTACACCCGTTTTGCCCAGAAGCAGTACAGCGCGGCAGCCCAGGCCTTCCGCTCCATGCTCTCCACCCCCGGCACTATCAGCGACGCTGTCAAGGCCGATGCCTACAACCGCATTGGCGACTGCTGCTACTACGACCATAAGTTTGCCGAGGCAGCTCAGGCCTACGACCAGGCCTACGAACTCAATCCCGAGGTTGGCGACTACGCTCTCTTCCAGAAGGGCCTTATGGAAGGCTATCAGCGCAATCATCAGGCCAAGATCGATCTGCTGCGTCGCATGCAGAGCGAATATCCCAACTCGGCCCTCATCCCCGATGCCCTGCTCGAGATGACCGAAAGCTATATCCAGCTTGGCGACAATACCGGCGCCATCAGCATTTATGAGGAGCTCGTGGCCAAGTATCCCGACACCCCGCAGGGGCGCCAAGGCAGTTTGCAGATGGCCCTCACCATGCTCAACGCTGGCGAACGTCAGGATGCTATCCAGGCTTATCGCAATGTCATACTCAAATACCCCAGCAGCGACGAGGCTGCCCAGGCTGCCGAGCAGCTCAAGCGCCTCTATGCCGACGATGGCAGGGTAGGCGAGTACTTCACCTTCATCAACAGCGTACCTAATGGTCCGCGCATGGAGGTCAGCGAGGCCGACGACCTCACCTTCGAGAGCGCCGAAAAGCGCTATATCACCAATAATGACACTTCGCGCCTCACCGCATACCTCCAGGAATATCTCCAGGGTGCTCATCGCGCCAAGGCCCTCTCATATCTGATGGAGGCTGCCGAGGCAAGCGGCGACACCGTCAAGGCCTACGAGTACGCTTCGCAGATAGTGGCCAACTATCCCGACAATTCCGTGGCCCTGCCGGCCTATGTGCTTAAGGCTGAGACCGAATATGCCGATGGCCGCGGTGCCTTGGCCCTGCGCACATGGCAGGAACTCGAGAGCAAGACATCGGTGCCGGCTTACGTCGACGCTGCCCGTCTGGGCATCGCCCGTTGCTCAATCGACACTGAGAACTATACCCAGGCCCTGCAGGCTTGCAACTCCCTGCTGCAGAGCGGCAGTCTGAGTCTCGACGGTCGCACCGAGGTGCAATATCTGCGCGGCACGGCCCTCAACGCCCTTGGCCAGACGGCCGACGCGCGCGCTGCCTGGCGCCAGGCTGCCGAGAATGTCAGCACCTACAGCGGCATGGCAGCAGCCTTCGCCCTGGCTCAGAGCTACTTCGATGCTGGCGACCTGGCTCAGGCCGAGACCCTGGCCAAGAATGTCACCGAGGCCGACACCCCCTACAGCTATTGGGTGGCCCGAGGCTTCATTCTGCTGAGCGACATCTACACTCAGCAGGGCAACGAATTTATGGCCCAGCAATACCTCAAGTCGCTGCAGGAGAATTATCCCGGCACCGAGGCTGATATTTTCACAATGATCCAACAGCGCATCAAATGAAAATCCTACGATACATCCTACCAATAGGCCTGCTTGCCGGCGCGCTTGGCGCCCAAGCCCAGGACCTCTCCACCGAAATCACTGTGGATCGCACAGTGCTGCCTGAGCAGCGCCTGGCCAACAAGCCCACCTTGCTGCCCTCGCTGCTCTCCATCGAAAGCGAGGATGTGCGTCTCATCCCCGCCGAATATTCCGAGAACGGGCGTCTCACCTCGCTGGTGACCACTCTGCCGGCCGCGCCGTGGCGCAGCGTCATCGAGCGCACTCCCTATCGCGGCTATGTCAGCGCATCATATTTCCCCAAGCTCAACGTCAGCATCAATGCGGGCTACCGTATCGTCGACACTGACCGCCTGACGGTGGGGGCCTGGACCCAGGGAAATGCCCGCCGCTACTCTTACGATGGCGTGCGCATCCAGGAGGGATTCGGCTCAGCCGGTCTCTATGCCGCATACAAGGTCAACGACAATTCGCGCCTTGCCGCCGACATCCATTACACCCTGGCCTCGATCAGTCACCCGATGAATCAGATCAAGCAGAATCACCGCGTGGGCGATGATTACTATTATGGCCGCTTGCAGTGGGAATCGCGGCCCAGCACCGTCAGCTACAATCTCAGCGTGGGCTACAATTGCTTCAACATGGGCGACATCAAATTCAAACGCAATGATTTGCTCTCATCGTCAGATACCTACAACTACAAGGCAGCCCTTGGCCAGAGTGCCATTGAGTTTGCCGGCGGGGTAGGGGTCAGCCGCGAGGGCGAACTGGAGCGTTGGCTGGGCGTCGACGTGGATGCATGTTGGCTCAGCACCAACCACGGCTACGGCAACCAGGCCCAGTACCATGTAGCTCCCTACGCTCGGTGGCACAACGACCAACTGTCGGCCTCAATCGGCGTCAACCTCAGCCTGGCCAGCGGCGACGACAATCCCAGCCAGCGCATAGCCCCCAAGGTGCGGTTTGCCTACGCTCCCCAGGGAAGCAAACTCTCTGCCTGGCTTTCGATCACTGGCGGCGAGCATCTCAACAGACTCTACGACCAGTTCATGAAGAATTACTACATAAGCCCCTATGTGGCCTATGTGCGCACCAATATCCCGGTTGACATCGAGGCTGCAGTGACTCTGGGCCGATTCTATGGCATCAGCATCGAGGCTTTCGGCGGCTACGCTGTGGCTCGCAACATGCTCTTGCCCATGCTCTGGCGCACCGAGCCGGGCGAGAAATTCGACTGGCAGAAGGAAGAGCAGTTGGGTCCGCAGTGGATGTCGATCTACGGCGGTCCCACCATGCAGGGCTACGATGCCAATTGCTGGCATGCCGGCCTGCGCCTCAGCTATGCCTACCAGAGCTACGGCGAGATCGAGGTCAGCGCCGAGACAGCCGGAAGCGACAGCGACCTGCCCGGCCAGCCCGTAACCTGGATCTCGTGGATCGACCGCGCGAAATATGTGATCAATGGCACTGCGCGAATCTTCCCCACCGACAAGCTCGACATTACCATCGGCTATGAATTCCGAGGCGATCGCCATCTGCCCATCTACAATGGCTACTGGAACGATATCGACCTTGAAGACATGGTCAACCTCAGTCTCGGAGGCGCCTACCGCATCACCCCGAAACTCACGGCCATGATCACCCTTGAGAACCTTTTCAACCGCCACAGCTTGGACACTGCCTCCCTCCCCACCCAAGGCTTCCACGGCCTCGTGGGCATTGCTTATAAGTTTTAATATGACCACAAAACTAACACATAGCGGCGAGGTTTGCACCTTGGTGCCCGCACAAGGCCCCAAGGGCGAGATACGCCTCCATCTTGATTGGAACCACGAAGTCGGTTTCATGCGCCGCGTCTTTGGCGAGGGCGAGATCGACCTCGACCTCGGCTGTTACTATGAGCTCGCTAACGGCCGCAAGACCCTCATCGACGGCCTGCAGTTTGCCCGCGGACGCGTGGTGCCGCGCGACGAAGTGTCGCGCCAGGGCTGCTACGTGGCCCCGCCATACATCTGGCATGCTGGCGACGACAAGGGCAGCGCCGGGGCCTCCGGCGAAACCATCCTGGTGAATCCCGCCGGCCTGGGCGAAATCAAGCGCATCATCCTCTATACATTCATATATGAGGGCACGCGCAAATGGAGCGAAACCAAGGCATCGCTCCAAATCTCGGTGCCCGGCTGCGAGCCGGTGGTCATCGAGGTGGGCGACACCCCAAGCCAGCAGCGCTTCTGCGCCTTGGCTCAGATAACAGTCAACGACGATGGCACCCTCGATGTGACGCGCCTGGGCACCTTCCACGACGGCCACAGCGACTGCGACGCCGCCTACGGCTGGGGCTTCAACTACTACCAGCGCCACAAATAGCCCTCTCTCCCTCTTAGCTCTCTCCTCCCTCGTCTCCCTCAATCACAAGCGCCTGGTGGCGCGAAACATTGCTATCACCCTATTTGTTATAAAATAATAAATATGTGATTATGGAAATTTTGACAACTATCATCGACGAGCAAGCCCAGCGATTTGGCGACCGCGAGGCCATCACCTGGGTCAATGAAAATGGAGAAACCCTCCAAGCTTACTCTTTTCGCCAGGTCAAAACGGCTGTTGACTCTTGCGCCTGCGGTCTGGAGACCCTGGGATTTGCCCCCGGCGACATGGCTGTGATCTTCTCGGCCAACAGGCCTGAAATGATAATCACCGACTTCGGCTGCTACCACAATCGCGCCGTGCCTGTGTCGATCTACTCCACATCAAGCGAGGAGCAGGTGAGATACGTGCTCAACGACTGCCGGCCCAAGTGCGTGTTCGTGGGCGACGAGAAGCAGTACGACATCGTGCTGCGCGCCCTCCATTACTGCCCATCGGTAAAACGCATTTTCACATATTTCGATAACCCCAAGCCCAGCAGCGACTTCCAGGCCGAGACGATGTCATTCGCCGACCTGCTGAAGCTTGGCGCAAGCGCCTCTGATCTCTGCCGCGCCGAGGTGGAGAAGCGCCGCCTGTCGGTGGTGGGCGATGATACCGCCACCCTTATCTACACCAGCGGCACCACCGGCGAACCCAAGGGCGCCGACCTGATGCATTCATGCTTCACAGCCACAATACGCCTGCATCGCGAACGCCTCACCGAACTCACCGAGCGCGACCGCATCCTCGGCTTCCTGCCGCTGTCGCACATCTTCGAGAAGGGCTGGCAATATGTTTGCTATGCCGTAGGCACCAGCTACGCCATCAATGTCAATCCGCGCGAGATAGCCAAGACCCTGCGCCATGTGCGCCCCACCGGCATGTGCTCGGTGCCGCGTTTTTGGGAAAAGGCTTACACCGCCATCATCGAAAAGATGAGCGAGATGCCCCCGATGCAGAAGGCTATCGCCAAGAAGGCCATCAAGATAGGCTATCGCCGCAACATACAGTATGTGCGCCTTGGCAAGAAAGTGCCACCGCTGTTGGAGGCCATGTACAAGGTGGCCGAGAAGCGAGTGTTCCGCACCATCAAATTGGCTGCCGGCATCGAGAATGGCAACATTTTCCCCACAGCCGGTGCGCCGATCAGCAGCAAAATCGTGGCTTTCTTCCGCGCCATAGGCGTGCCGATGGTCGTGGGCTACGGCCTGAGCGAGACCACAGCCACAGTCACCTGCTTCCCGCAGCGCGACTATGTGATTGGCAGCGTGGGCACGCAGTTGCCCGAGGTCGAAGTGCGCATTGGCGAGAACAATGAGATCCTCGTCAAGGGGCCTACTGTGATGCGCGGATACTACCACAAGCCCAATGCCACGCGCGAGGCTTTCACCGAGGACGGATGGTTCCGCACCGGCGATGCCGGCCATTTCGATGAGCAGGGCGCCCTGGTGCTCACCGAGCGTCTCAAGGACCTCTTCAAGACCAGCAATGGCAAGTACATCGCGCCGCAGGCCATCGAGAGCCGCTTGGGCGAGGACAAGTATATCGAACAGGTGGCTGTAGTGGGGGAGAGCCGCAAGTATGTGACAGCCATTATCATACCGGCTTTCGACGCTCTCAAGGAGTATGCTCGCAAGCACAAGATACATTTCAAGAGCCTCGACGACCTCATCCACAACTCGCAGATTGTGAAGATGATCAGCGAGCGCATCGAAAAGCTGCAGAAGGGGCTCCCCAGCTTTGAACAGATCAAGAAATTCACCCTCCTGCCCAAGGCTTTCACCATCGAGAGCGGCGAGCTCACCAACACCCTCAAGATCCGCCGCCCCGTCATCAACGAGCACTATGCCAAAGAAATCGAAGCAATGTATGCTTAAAAAAATACTTCCACCATGAAAATCTACACTAAAACCGGCGATGCCGGTACCACATCCCTTGTCGGCGGCAAGCGGGTCTCGAAATGCAGCCCCCGCCTCGAAGCCTACGGCACAGTCGACGAGCTCAACTCCCATCTCGGGCTGCTGCTCTCCATTGGCGTGGGCGAGCCCGACGCCGAATTGCTCCGCTGGGTGCAAAACAAGCTCTTTGACCTCGGGGCCCTCTTGGCCACCGAGCCCGAATCAAAATACCAGCCCGCAGGCCTGAGCCAGGACGATGTCGAGCGCCTCGAAGGCGCCATCGACCGCATCGACGCGCTCTTGCCCCAGCTCCGCTGCTTCATCCTCCCTGGAGGCACCATGGCAGCCTCTGAGGCCAATGTGGCGCGCACCGTGGCGCGTCGCGCCGAGCGCCGCATGGTGGCCCTCACCGAGGGCGGCATCGAGGTGCAGCCCACCGCCATGCGCTTTGTCAACCGCCTGAGCGACTACCTCTTCATCCTCGCCCGCCTCCTCAACCAGCAGGCCGGCGTCGACACCCCCCAATGGCACTCCTAACCCTCCCTCGCACAATATTGTGCGCATAATTTCCGTTAATTACAGAGGCGACCGATCGATGGATCGACAAATCGATACATCGATCCCTCGCCAGGCCGGATGGATCAGTCGATCCCTCGCTGCATCGATCCGTCGCCTGACCCGATCGATCTGTCGATCCCTCGATCTCTCGATCCGTCGCCAGGCCCAAATCCCAAATCCCAAATCCCAAATCCCAAAATCCCATATAATGAAAAAATCACTCCTTTCTGCTGCATTTGCCACTTGCGCCACCGCCGCTCTGGCTTGCACCAGCCTTATTGCTACTCCAGGGGCTACTACAGATGGAAGCAGCATGATCACATACGCTGCCGATAGCCATACCCTCTATGGCGACATCGTCTACAAAGCAGCCGCTGACCACCCAGCCGGCGCCATGCGCGACATTATCGACTGGGACTCAAACCGTTATCTCGGCCAAATACCCGAGATAGCGCATACCTATGCCACCATTGGCAATATGAATGAGCATGGCGTCACCATCGGCGAAAGCACCTGGGGCGGACGCCACGAACTCGAAGGCTCCGGCCTCGTCGACTACGGCAGCCTCATCTACATCGCCCTGGAGCGCTCGAAGACCGCTCGCGAGGCCGTGGAGGTGATGACCAGCCTGGTGCGCGACTACGGCTACGCCAGCGAGGGCGAATCTTTCTCAATCGCCGACCCCAACGAGGTGTGGATCATGGAGCTCGTGGGCAAGGGCAAGAGCGACCCCGGAGCAGTGTGGGTGGCTCGCCGCGTGCCTGATGGCTACATCAGCGGCCACGCCAACTTCCCTCGCATCCATCAGTTCCCCCTCAATGATGCCGAGACCCTCTATTCGCCCGATGTCATCAGTTTTGCTCGCGCTCAGGGTTATTTCGACGGCAAGGACGAGGACTTCAGCTTCTCGCGCGCCTACTACGGCCCCTACGACATGAGCGGTCTGCGCGGCTGCGACGGCCGCGTGTGGAGCTATTTCAACCGCTTCAACTCGCAGATGGAGCCTTATGTGGCTTGGATTACTCGCGGCGAGGGCGATGTGATGCCCCTGTGGGTAAAGCCCGACCGCAAGATTAGCGCCAACGACATGAAGTGGATGATGCGCGACCATTTCGAGGGCACTCCTCTCGACATGACTCTCGACGTGGGCGCAGGCCCATACCATGTGCCTTACCGCTGGCGCCCGATGACTTACGAGGTTGACAGCGTGGAGTATATGCATGAGCGCGCCATCGCCACCCAGCAGACCGGCTTCTCGTTCGTTAGCTCGATGAACGAGGCTCGTCCCGCTGCCATGAAGGGCATCCTCTGGTACGGCGTCGACGATGCCAACACCTGTGTGTATGTGCCCATCTTCAATTCCACCCCGGCTGCTCCTCACGAACTGGAGCGCGGCAATGGCGACCTCTACACCCTGAGTTGGGATGCAATGTTCTGGGTCAACAATTATGTGGCCAACCAGGCTTACAACCGCTATTCGCAGATGATTCCCGACATCCGTCGCGTGCAGACAGCTCTTGAGGCCGATGCCGAGGCGCAAGTGCTTGAGGCTGAGCAGGCTGTTGCTTCGCTTGACTATGACCAGGCTCAGGCCCAGTTGCAGCAGCTCACCAACGGCTTCGCTTCGCGAGCCACCCAGGAGTACAAGCAGCTTGGCGACTATCTCTTCGTGAAGTTCCTTGACGGCAACATCAAGAAGGAGCGCGACGGTCAGTTTGCCCGCACTCCCGAGGGCGTGCCGGAGTATCCCGTATTTGGCGGATATGACGACCCGCGCTATTTCGAAAACATTGTCCGTGAACAAGGCGACCGCCTCCGCGTCATCGACATCAAATAACCCGCGCCCTCCGGGCGCTCTTAAAAAATTGCGGGCTCCCATCCCCCGGTTTCACCGGGGGCTACCTTAGGGCGCCCTCCGGGCTCTTTGGCGGACCCATCTCCCACAAACACACACCCATTCGTCTTATAATTCCTCACATTTTTTCGACGAATAATGTTAAAATGTCGAATTTTTTTCTTTTTTTTGTAAAAATTATTTAACTTTGCCAATACCTTAAATCTAAGGCCGTATTATATTTGGAATACCAATCCGGTTATCACAGACATTTATATTTCTAACATAGCAACCGAACGCAATGAGACTAAAACATTTTTGCGCGCTAATCCTTCTGTTTGCATCATGCCTTTGTGCTGCGGCGCAGATGCACGAGGTAAAGGGTGTAGTCCTCGATGAGGACGGCGATCCCATTGTCGGAGCCACTGTTACGGTGACAGGCACCCAGATGAGGGTGGCTACCGACATCGAAGGCCAGTTTATCTTCCCTAAGCTTGACACTAAGTACAAGTCAGTCACTGTCAGCTACGTAGGCATGGAGCCCGCCGAGGCCAAAATCTCGTCGGACATGATCATCACTATGCATAGCCACAGCGAAATGATGGACGAGGTGGTCGTTGTGGCCTTCGGCAAGCAGAAACGCGAAGCCTTCACTGGCTCAGCTGCCGTGATCAAAGGCGACGACATCATCAAGCGACAGAGCAACAACCCCATCTCTGCCCTCGAGGGCAAGGTGCCGGGCATGACCATGCTCCAGAGCAACAACCCCGCCGAGGAAAACACCATCAACATCCGCGGTCTTAGCTCCATCAACGCCAAGACCGCTCCGCTGATCATCCTCGATGGCCAGCCCTACGATGGCAGCTGGCGCGACATCAACCCCGCCGACGTTGACAACATCTCCGTGCTCAAGGATGCTGCCAGCAACGCCCTCTATGGCGCTCGCGGCGCCAACGGCGTGATCATGATCACCACCAAGAGCCCCAGCAAGGGCAAGACCAAGGTGACCGTCGACGTGAAGTGGGGTGCCAATACCGATGCCCTCATCGACTATGACGTAATCGACAATCCCGCTGAATACTACGAAGCACACTATCTGGCCCTGCGCAACTACTATACCCGCAGCCTGGGCTATAGCGCCAGCAAGGCCCATGTGATGGCCAACACTGTGATGCAAGGCACCGACACCGATGCCGGCGGCCTTGGCTACATCGTGTACAGCGTGCCCAACGGCGAGGCCCTGATCGGCAACAATGGCAAACTCAATCCCAATGCCACCCTTGGCCGCCGCGTGTATAACAATAGCCAGATCTACACCCTGGTGCCCGACGACTGGCGCAGCGACGGTCTGCGCACCGGCTTCCGCCAGGAATACAACGTCAACCTCAGCGGCGGCGCCGACAAATACTCCACCTACTTCAGCCTCGGCTACCTCAAGGACGAGGGCATCAGCTACGGCAGCGACGTGGAGCGCATCTCGGCCCGCTTCAAGACCGACTACCAGGCCTACGACTTCCTGAAGGTTGGCGCAAATGCCAGCTACAGCCACAGCGAGTACAACAACCTCAACGGCGCCTTCGAGTCGGTGCACAACCTGGCGCCCATCTACCCGCTCTTCCTGCGCGACCAGTACGGCAACGTGATGCAGGACGCCCATGGCAACATGTATGACTATGGCGATGGCACCGTGGGCTTCGTGCGCGTATGGGAGAAAAACTCCAACTCCATCCAGAGCGACAAGCTCGACACATACAAGCGCAACTCCAACTTCTTCTCGCTCAATGGCTACATCAACCTTGACTTCCTCAAGGACTTCCGCCTCACCGTCAACGGTGGCGTCACCATCCATGAGTATCGCACCAACACCGCCTACAACCCTTACTACGGCTACTACCAGGCCACAGGCGGTTCGGTGAGCACCAGCCATGCGCGTCAGACCAGCACTAACTTCCAGCAACTCCTCAATTGGAACCACCTCTTCGGCAAGAACAATGTGGAGATCCTGGTCGGTCACGAATACAACCGCACCAGCACCACCAGCCTCAGCGCCGACAAGAGCAACATCGCCATCTTTGAGGAGAACATCGAGCTCAATGGCGCCATCATCAACGGCGACATGTCAGGCTCTACCTCAATGTACAATGTCGAAGGTTGGTTCGCCCGCGCCCAGTATGACTACGACAGCCGCTACTTCGCATCGGCATCATATCGCCGCGACGGCAGTTCGCGCTTCCATCCCGACCACCGCTGGGGTAACTTCTGGAGCGTCGGCGGCGCTTGGATTATCAGCAAGGAAGAGTGGTTCCCCAAGGTATGGACCATCAACATGCTGAAGCTCAAGGCCAGCTACGGCAGCCAAGGCAACGACGGCCTTGGCAGCAGCTACTACTGGACCGACTACTATGACATACAGAACTCCAACGACCAGGTCGGCTACGCCTTCTCCTGGAAGGGCAACCCCAACATCACCTGGGAGACCACTGGCAACTTCAATGCCGGCTTCGAGTTTGAGTTCTTCAACCAGCGCCTCAACGGCCAGCTCGAATACTACCACCGCAAGACCAGCGACATGCTCTATTTCAAGACCGTGCCGTCGAGTCTCGGCTACAGCGGCTACTACGACAATATCGGCGATATGGTCAACCAGGGTATCGAAGGCCAATTCAACATCGGCGTGATCCGCACCCGCGACTTCTCATGGAACATCGACATCAACTTCTCTTGGGAGAAGAATAAGATTACTTACCTGCCCGACGGCAGTCGCGAGCTCAAGGTTGACGGCCACAATGGCTATCGTGGCGGATACTATTACTACGGCGAGGGTTGCCCCCTCTACACCTGGTATCTGCCAGTGTACATGGGTCCCAACGAGAGCGGCCAGCCCACCTGGAAGGTTACCTATACCGACGATGACGGCAATGTCACCGGCGAGGGCGTGACCACCACCTACGACCAGGCTTCCGAATACCTCTGCGGCACCGCGCTGCCCGACATGTACGGCGGCTTCGGCACCAATCTGCAGTTCTTCGGCTTCGACTTCAGCGCCAACTTCACATTCACCCTTGGCGGCAAGAAGCTCGACAGCGGATACATGGGCGTGATGGGTTCGCCTTGGGGCTCTACCATCGGCTTCAACATCCACCGCGATGCTGTGGCTAACGCCTGGAGCGAGGACAACACCAATGCTTGGCTGCCCCGCTGGCAGTACAATGACACCCAGAACAACCTGGCCAGCGACCTCTTCCTGGTGAATGCCAGCCAGCTCACCTTCAAGACCTGCCAGCTCGGCTACACCATCCCCAAGAAGATCTCCCAGAAGCTGCATATCAACACTCTGCGCGTGTATTTCTCTTGCGACAACGTGTATTACTGGACCAAGCGCAAGGGCTTTGACCCGCGCGGCGACCGCACCACCTACAGCGCTACCGGCTACTCGCCCATGCGCACCTATGTTGGCGGCATCAACCTCAACTTCTAACAGAATATTATGAAAAGATTTAAATACATACTGGCTGCGGCGCTGCTGATGCCGATGATGTGGAGCTGTCTCGACGAGCAGTTGCCACAGACCGACGGCGCTACCGAAGATCAGGTGGCCAAAGCCGACAAGATCGGCCTGGTCAACGGCCTTACGCAATATCTCAACACCCCCATCGCCACCTACGACGATGGCGTGTACACCGGCATCGGGTATCCCGAGCATATCATCATGCACGGCGTCATGGCCTCCGACCTCCCGGTCTGGGCCACCGGCTACAACTATTGGAACACCTACATGGAGTGCCTCTACATGGGCAACTGGGGCTACCAGAGCTATTATTGGTGGTACTACAACTACCTTATCTATAAGGCAACCCTGGTGATCAAGAACTGCGACAAGGAGAACGAGGATGATGCCTTCGCCTTGGCCACTGGCTGCGCTTACCGCGCCTTCACATACATGGACATGACTCGCATGTATGAGTTCAAGAAGACCGGTACCAGCCTCGACGCTGAGTACTATCCCGATCTTAAGGGCCTGACTGTGGCAATCGTTAACGAAAACACCACTGAGGCGATGGCCAAGAACAATCCGCGCGTGCCTTTCTATGAGATGTACCGCTATATCCTGCAAGACCTCAACATGGCTGAGGAGGCCCTGGGCCGCACCAGCGACAGCGGCGCCAAGAACTATGCCAGCCTGGGCATGGTCTATGGCCTGAAAGCAAGGTTCTGGCTCGATGTGGCTACTCGTTTTGACCGTTATCCCGAGGACCTGGCAGAGCAGATCTCCCACGACACCGAGCAGTACGAGGTTCTTGGCGAGGGTTATCAGAATCTTCCTGCCTTGGGCGTGACTACTGCCAATCAGGCATTTGCCAAGGCTGCCGAGTATGCTCGCAAGGCCATCAGCCAGGGCTATTCGGTGCTGAGCAAGGACGATTGGTACAACATCACCACGGGCTTCAACTCTGTCAACAACTCGTGGATCTGGGGTATCCTGATCTCGAGCAGCGACAAGGCCGTGACTTATTATACTTGGGAAAGCTGGGTATCGTTCATGTGTCCCGAGGCTGACTATGGTGTGGCCAACTCTACCTACAAGTGCACATTCATGATCGATGCTAAGCTCTTCTCGCAGATTCCCGATGCTGACTGGCGCAAGCTCACCTGGATTGACCCGGCCGATGCTCTGCCTGAGAATCCGACCGCTGAGGAGGAAGCAGCCTACGAGAAGGCTTACGAGACCAAGTATGCCGACAAGAGCAGTTTCGACTTTGACACCTGGAGCCAGTATGATCCTTACGTGGGCTTCAAGTTCCACCCGGGCAGCGGCAATGGCACTGCCAGCACCACTGGCAACAAGGTTGACATCCCCTTGATGCGTGTCGAGGAGATGTACTTCATCGAGGCTGAGGCTCTCTACCACTCGCAGGGTCCTGCCGCTGGCAAGTCGGCTCTCGAAACCTTTATGAACAACTACCGCTATTCCGACGGCTCATACATTTGCACGGCTGCTTCGCAGCGCGAGTTCGAGCGCGAGATCGTGAAGCAGAAGCGCATCGAGTTCTGGGGCGAGGGAATAGCCCTCTACGACCTCAAGCGCCTGGAGATGGCCATCGAGCGCGGCTACGACGGCAGCAACTGGGCCGAGTCGTATCAGTTCAACTCGCTCGACGGCTATGTGGCCCCCTGGACCATCCTCTACACCCCGCTTAGCGAGCATCAGCAGAACGAAGCCTTTGTGCTCAATCCCGACCCATCAAGCGTGATGCTGGAGCTTAAGTATTAATCGTCTTCATGGTCTCCATCGTCTTCATCGTCTTCATGGTCGAGGTATCGATCAGTCGATGCATCGATGGATCGATGAAGACCCTGAAGACCCTGAAGACCCTGAAGACCCTGAAGACCCCGAAGACCGAAGACCTAAAAAATAAATATGATGAAAAAAATACTATATATGATTCCGGTGTTGGCCCTTGCAGGCGCTATGGTCGCCTGCGACGACGATGACACCACCTATGTGTGGGGCGAACCGGATGCCGACGACTGCATGGGCGTGTATTTCGACGCTGACAATGGCTCTGACTTTATCCTCGAGCCCGGCGGCGACTGCGCCGTGACCCTGAAGATGCACCGCCTGCTGAGCACATCGGCAGCCGATGTGCCTCTGACTCTGACCAGTGACATCGAGGGCATCAACATGCCCAGCAGCGTGCATTTCGACGCTGGCGAGTCTGATGCCGAGATTGTGGTGGACTTTAACAACGTCCCCCACAAGGTGATGGGCCATTTCTCAATCACAGTGCCCGACGAGTACATCCGCAAATACTCGCTCACTTATTTCAACTACGAGTCGTCGATCCTGGTATCAAGCTGGGAGAATGCCAACACTGATGGCAGTCCGGTGACTTTCTACCTCACCGAGACCAACCATGTGTCGTATCCGCTCGACGAGATTGTGCCGGCTGTGTACCAGCCTGTGGAGAGCGAGATGCAAGTGCTCCCCGGCACCGGCAAGATCAAGATTACCAATTTCCTGAACTCTGGCGTGGAGATCACCTTTGAGATGACTCCCTCGGAGATGGAAAGTTATGCCGGATACTATCGCGTGTATCCCTACGATAACTTCTGCACATACATCGATGCTTACGAAAGCGACACCTATGGCGATGACTGGAACAATGCCTGGTTCTTGACTGATCCTAACGTACCGGAAGGCTATTCCTACAGCTGGGACTACGCAAGTGCCAACCTTACGCTGCTCGATGGCACTTCGTCGCCTCTGACTTATGTGTCATTCTACGCCTATGACAACACCAACGGCTACGAATTCTGCTACATGGCGCCCAAGGGCACCGAGTATCAGGCTATGCCCCTGACCTTCAACGCTGTCAATATGTGGATTAGCGGCACGCCTACCGGCTCCGTGACCCTCCCCAGCTACCTCTACCTCTACTTCAAATGGGATGGAGAGAGCGGGCTATAAATTGAGTGACAAGTTACAAGTGACAAGTGACAAGCTTTGAGTGACAAGTAAATATCATGTCTACGAACCCCGTAGGGGTTCTTTCAGATAGCATGAAAGAATTTCCCGTCTACGAACCCCGTAGGGGTTCTTTCAGATAGCAAAGACCAAAGACTAAAGACCAAAGACCCATGAATAAAATCGCCAAATACATGTTGATAGCGTTGGGCGCTATGATGGTGTCCTGCGACGACAATGACATCAACATATTTTCATCGCCTGGGGTCGACGACCCCACGTTGAGTGGCAGCCAGGGCGCCACCACCGTCTCCGCCCTGACTTTCGGCTGGCAAGCCGTGGATGGCGTCAACCAATACGGCTATCAGCTCGCTGACCCCGACGGCACCGTGGTGCGCGAAGGCGTGACCTCGGAGAACACCGTAACATTTACCAAACTGACCGCCAGCACCACCTACACCCTGACCGTGGAGGCTTTTGGCGCCAATGGCGTCAATACGCGCCGATTCACCATGACCGGCACTACCGGCGACATCATCTCGCTGAGCGCGCCCACCGGGTTTGAGATGACGCAGTCGCGCGGCAAGATCACCATCTCGTGGCCGGCTGTGGAGCATGCCAGCCTCTACACCTACACTGTCGTTGACGCCGAAGGCGAGACCGTGACTGATGGCACAGTCAGCGATCCTCAGGTGACCCTGTCGGGCCTCGCCATTGGCGAGTACACCCTGACGGTGTATGCCACCAGCGACGACGAGACCTACTCGCAGTCAGGCACCGCGACCTATGTGTTTGAGCGCAATCGCGAGGTGATCCTCACCAAGCAGGGCACCTACGAGAGCTACTATCTCGGCACCTGGCCCTGCACCCTCGATATCTGCGACGATGGCAGCTACATCATCCACGACTTCATGCAGGTTGAGGGCTACGACCTGGAGTTCTCCATTGGCGACGACAATGGCGTGAACTTCCTCAACTATTACGATGAGAATGGTTCGTATCGCTATATGGCCACTGGTCTGGAGACTGACTACTACATAGCCTTCTATCAGAGCATTGACTATGCCTACTACACCAACACGGCCGAAGAGGGCAGCGCAGTGACGATGCTTGCTTATTATGCTACGGATGATGTTGGCGGATATGATGTATTCCGTTGGGATGTGCCGGAGCCGGTGCAGGATGAAAACATCCTCTACAGCTGGACAGCCACTATAGTGACCATGGACTATCCTGGCAACCAGATCTATAGCGGCACACGCACTCTGAATCTGCTGAAGGATGGCCGTTATCAGCTCGTGGGCATGTTTGAGGCTCCCAGCAAGCTGGATAATCTGTACTTCACGGTTAGCGATGATGAGGTGACTTCGCTCGAGTTCGACGGCGAGGTGGACACCAGCTATGGCGCAACGATGCCGTTCTGGTACTACAACTACTGCGCCGAGACCAATTATGATGACTCGCTGGGCCTCTACTTCTACACGACCAACTGCGGATATTATCCGGCAGAGTCGCTGGGCGAGAGCAACTGCGTGTCGATCGCTGCTTACTCGTATGATGCTACTGATTACTATATCGCCGACTACAACTACTTCTATATCTATTGGGAGGAGGTTGAGTTGCCGGAGAGCGATATCGTCAGGACCTGGACGGTTGACCTGCTCACTCAGGATTACTATGGCTCAACATGGTACAGCGGCAAGCGCACGATGAACCTGCTCAAGGATGGTCGTTATCAGCTCGTGGGTATGTTTGAGGCTGCGAGCAAGCTCGACAATCTGTACTTCACGATTGCCGATGATGAGGTGACATCTCTCGAGTTTGACGGCGAGGTGGACACCACCTACGGTGCATCGATGCCGTTCTGGTACTACAACTACTGTGCCGAGACCGACTACGATGACGCGGGCCTCTACTTCTATCCCTCTAACTGCGCGTATTACTCGGCCGAGTCGCTCGGTGGCGACCAGGATGTAGTCTCCATCGCCGCCTACTCCTACGACGAGACCACCTACTACATGGCCGACTACAACTACTTCTACATCTACTTCGCCCGATAGGAGAGGGGCTCCATGATAGGAGAGGGGCTCCGTGAGCCCCGCGTTAGGAGAGGGGCTCCGTGAGCCCCGCGATAGGAGAGGGGCTCCGTGAGCCCCGCGTAGGAGAGGGGCTCCGTGAGCCCCGCCACCCCCGCGGCTCCCAGAGCCGCTCTCCTATCGACCGCAGATTACGCGGATTAACGCAGATAAACACGGAGACACGGAGAATAAGCCCCGTTTTCTCCGTGTCACTTTTGCCCTCCCTACCACCCACCCTGATGCCATGGTGGGTTTGGGGAGTGCAGTTCCGCGAACCAATGTCATTAAGTTAAGGATTGGCCC
>CAYTXF010000047.1:0-24557 GCA_964440745.1 uncultured Bacteroides sp. | reverse complement strand
AGTCTGGGAAATCACCCTCTCAACTCATGCCCTCACCATCCACCTCGACGGCCTCAACAAAAGAAAGAAGTAAATAAATCCCCGGCTTGGTTAAGGCCGGGGATTTATTTTAGAGATTTTCTATCTCTTCAATGGAGAGATGGGTTAGTACTCGATTTCGGGGAGGGTGCCGTCGAAGATGCCGAGGCCAAGCTTCTGGGTGAAAGCCTTCACGGCAGCCTGGGCCTTTACGGAATTGCCAGCCACATCCAATGGAGGAGCGAATGCGGCGATTCCCAGCAAGCCGGGGAGCACGCCCACTACGCCGCCGCCCACGCCGCTCTTGGCGGGGATGCCGCTGGTGTAAAGCCAGTCGCCGGTGTGCTGATAGAAGCCCACAGTGGCGATAAGGCAGGTGATCTTCGGAGTGATTGCCGGGTCAAAGCATTTCTCCTTGGTGACAGGATTGATGCCATGGTTGGCGATAGTGCCAGCCATGATGGCAAGCTGCGACGATGTGATGCCCAGCGAGCACTGGCGGGTGTAGAGATCGAGGCTCATCGGCACATCATCATAGATGCGGTTGTAATTCTTGAGAAGCCACGCGATAGCGCGGTTGTTGAAATTGGTGGCGCTTTCGCTCTTGTAAAGCTCATCGATCAACTGAGGAGCCGAGCCGCAAAGCTTGGTGATGTTGTCGGTGATGGCTTTCCACTTGCTGTCGCTGTCGCCGATGGTCTTCACCAGCGAACATGCCGAGATGGCTCCGGCATTGACCAGCGGAGTCGACGGATGATCGTTCTCAAGCAGAATGGCGAAAATCGAATTGAAAGGTAGGCCGGTGGCATCAGCGCCGATCTTTTCCAACACCTCCTGGGGAGAATACTGGTCCATGACGAGCACGGCTGTCGGCACCTTAGAAACCGATTCGATGCCAAACTTATACTCGGTGTCGCCGATTTCGATGCGTTCGCCATTAAGCAGCGTCACACTCAGGCCAAACAGATTTGGGTCGATGTTGGCCAGATAGGGGATATAGTGGGCATTTACCCCGCCCTTTAGGTTTTTGACCTCATCGTAAGCCTCTTGAGCGGCTTGGCGGATTTGGTCGACGGTTATTTTGTTCATGGTGGTTTGGTGGTTTGGTGGTTTGGTGTTTTGGTGGGTTGGTTATTGGGGAGTGGTCATTTCGCCTACGAGGTTGGTCTGCATGTAGTTGACAACCTGGTCGTGGCTCAGGCCCAGGCCGAAGAGGTGCATCAGCTTGCATATTGCAGCCTCGAAAGTCATGTCATAGCCAGAGATGACGCCTGCCTTGGCAAGCATGTCGCCGGTGTAATAGCGCTTCTCCTCTACGCCGCCATTGTCGCACTGCGTCACATTCACGATAATCAGGCCGCGAGCGGTAGCCTCGGTCAGAGCCTGGGTGAACCATGCCTCGGTGGGAGCGTTGCCGGCGCCGAAGGTGCGCAGCACGATGCCCTTGAGGCTGGCATCATTGAGCTGATTGCGCAGATTCTCCTCGGTGATGCCCGGGAAGAGATAGATGCAGCCTACGTTGGGATCCATGTTGAGATTTGGATCGAGCGGGCCGTTGATAGTGGGGCGTAGCAGATAATCCTTATTGTAATTGATGTGCAGATCCATCGTGGCCAGCACCGGGTAGTTGTAGCTGTAGAAAGTGTCGAAATTGGTCGACGAATGCTTGGTTGAGCGATTGCCTCGCACCAGATAGTCGTTGAAGGAGATGGCCACTTCCTGCACCATCGGGTCGCCGGTCACAGGATCCTTGGCTGCAGCGATCTGCAGGGCTGTGATCAGATTCTCGGTGCCATCCTCGCGGTCTTCGCCGATAGGAAGCTGGCTGCCGGTAATGATCACAGGCTTGCGATTGCCCCGGAGCATGAACGACAGGGCGGCTCCCGTGTAGGCCATCGTATCGGTGCCATGGAGCACCACGAAGCCATCGTATTTGTCATATCCGTCGGCAATGTATTTGGCGATGGCAGCCCAGTGCTTGGTGTTCATGTTCGACGAGTCGATTGGCGGGTCAAACTGCACATGGTCGATGTCGAGTCCCAGATCGCCGATTTTGGGCACATTGTCGATCAGATGGTCGAAATCAAAGGGCCGCAATGTGTGTGTCACGGGGTCCTCGATCATGCCGATGGTGCCGCCCGTGTAGATCATTAAGATTTTCGGTTTCATTTTTTTGATGTTTAGTCTTTAGCCTAAGCCATTAGTCGTAATATTCTTTCTTGATGCCAAATACGAATCCGTTGATGCGGCAGAGCTGTATTACGAATACGCCGGCAGTGAGGAAGAAGTTGAATATGAAGGGGAATACCACGCTGTGGGTGTGGAATATCCATTGGAAAAGCGAGATAATCTCGGGAGCCAGGGAGATGGCGGCGTAGTTGGCTGCCAACAGGAATGCCAAAGAGAGTGTGCTCTTGCTGTCGCTGGTGATGCACTCGGTGGCCTTGTCGTAGAAGATAGGCTGAGCCATGCCGTTGCCAATGCCCATGATGCAATAGCCTGTAATAAGCCATGCGGGAGCCTTGGTGATGCAGAAAAGACCAAAACCGATGAGCAGACAGATAAATGCCACAACGAACGACCCGCGCTTGAAAGCTCTCAGGATAGGGTTAAGTATGAATCCCACTACCACCATGGCAATATAGAATGCTGAGGTCACCCAGCTGGCAGCGGCCGAGTCGGCAGCGCCAAGCAGGAACGACACATAGAGCGAAGGCACCGTCGTGGCGTACACAAAGAAGAAGTAAGCGGCATAAAGCCAGAGCGTGCGACCCAGATAGAAACCGCCCACTATCTTCTCACCGGGCTTGGCAGGCCACAGAGCTGGGGCCTGGGGAGTGTCCTGGGTGTGTTGGGTAGGCTGCTCATTCTCAAGGTCAGCCTTTGGTATTTTCTTAAGCCAGGGAGCCAAGCAAAGAGGAATGATAGGCACCAAGTAGACCAAGAATGGGAAGTGCCAGTTCTTCATCACCAGGTAGCCCACGATGAAGGTAGCGATCACTACTGTAAGATTGCCGATGGCAGAGATGATGCCCATCTGCGTCATGCGGTATTTGCCGGTGAACACGTCAGCGATAAGGCCGGTAGAGAAGGGAATCAGAAGTCCGCAGCCCACGCCGAGCAAGCAACTGAATATGATAAGCTCGATCATCGACTTGGCGAAGAGATAAAGGATGGCTGCTATCAGATAAATGATGAGAGATAGCACCACAATGGCTACTTTGTGCTTTGAGAGAGATAGCTTTCCTGACCATAGCACAAACGGAATAATGAATACATTGGGCAGCACCGTTAGAAGCTGCACTTCGAGCTCGGTTGCGTCGGGGAAGATAGTCTTTAGTTCGGCGAGCACCGGCGTAATCGCCAAGCCGGGCAGATCCACGGCCAGCGAGAGGGCCCAAATGGCCATTACCACCATTAGGTTAATGGGGCCCTTGCCTGTTTTGATCATCATACCACAATCAGTTTTAAAGTGTGTTAATTTAGTTTTAGTCCTGGTTTTTTGAAAAAAGCGATAACTCATTAATAAACTAACATTTCTTCCACTGATTGGGTTCGCAAAAGGGAGAAAAAGGGAAGTGAGAACGGTGGTTGTTTTTCACGTTGTTTTCCCAAAATTGCTAATAAACAAAAAAGTTGTAAAAAAGTTTGGTCGTTTCGGAAAAATGCCGTAACTTTGCACCCGTAATCAAAAGCGATTGCTGCCCGGCGCAGAGGCGCCCCGTAAATTTCCGCTTCAATAGCTCAGTCGGTTAGAGCATCTGACTGTTAATCAGAGGGTCGTTGGTTCGAGTCCATCTTGAAGCGCTCACACATGCCTGAATCATTATCACATCAGCTTCAGTAGCTCAGTTGGTTAGAGCACCTGACTGTTAATCAGGGGGTCGTTGGTTCAAGCCCATCCTGAAGCGCATGACACCCGGTTTCCACCTCAAGGAGCCGGGTTTCTTGTTAGAAACCTCTTCTTATAACCCTAAATCCAAGCCTTTATGGAAATTCTTGACAGATTCCTGAAATACGTGACGTTCGACACCCAGAGCGACGAGCTCACCAACATGACCCCCTCCACTCCCGGGCAAATGGTTTTCGCCCAATATCTTAAGAGCGAACTCGAGGGCATGCATCTTGAGGACATCACACTCGACGACAACGGCTACCTGATGGCCACCCTCCCCGCCAACACCGAGGGAGCGCCCACCATCGGATTCATTGCCCACCTCGACACATCGCCCGACATGAGCGGCCGCCATGTCAATCCCCGCATTGTCAAGAATTACGACGGTGGCGACATCGTGCTCAACAAGGAGCAGCACATCATACTTTCGCCAAGCGAATTCCCCGAGCTGCGCCATTATGAAGGCCAGGACCTCATCGTGACCGATGGCACCACCCTGCTTGGAGCCGATGACAAGGCCGGAATCGCCGAAATCGTGTCAGCTATCGACTATCTGCAGCGCCATCCCGAAATCAAGCACGGCAAAATACGCATCGCCTTCAATCCCGATGAAGAAATCGGCCAGGGCGCGCATAAATTCGATGTCAATCTCTTCGGAGCCGACTGGGGCTACACCATGGACGGCGGCGAACTCGGCGAACTCGAATACGAGAATTTCAATGCGGCCAGCGCCAAGGTGGTCTTCAAGGGCCGCAATGTGCATCCCGGCAGCGCCAAGCACAAGATGATTAACTCGATGCGCATCGCCAACCAATTCGTGATCATGCTCCCGCGCTGGGAAACCCCGGAGCACACCGAGGGCTACGAGGGATTCTACCACCTGGTTGGCATGGAGGGCACCGTGGAGGAGACCACTCTCCACTACATCATCCGCGATCATGACCGCGACCGCTTCGAGCGCCGCAAGAAAGAGCTCGAGCACCTGGCCCGCAAGATCAACCATGAGTATCCCGACTGCTGCACAATCGAAATCAAGGATCAGTACTACAACATGCGGGAGAAGATCGAGCCCGTCATGCACATCATCGATGTAGCCGAGCAGGCCATGCGCAACCTGGGCATCGTGCCCAAGGTGCAGCCCATCCGTGGCGGCACAGACGGAGCCCAGCTCTCGTTCAAGGGTCTTCCCTGCCCCAACATCTTTGCCGGAGGCCTCAATTTCCACGGGCGCTACGAATTCCTGCCTATCCCCTCGATGGAGAAGGCTCGCGATGTGATCGTGGAGATTTGCAAGCTGGTAGCGGAAAAGTGACAAATAAGCTGATCATCATAACAGGCCCCACGGCATCGGGCAAGACCGACATAGCCATCGATTTGGCTGAAAAGCTGAATTGCGACATTCTGTCGGCCGACTCGCGCCAGATGTACCGAGGCCTCGAAATAGGCACTGCGGCACCCACGCCCCAACAATTGGCGCTGGTGCCGCACCATTTCGTGCACACTCTTGACCTCGACCAGAGTTACAGCGCGGCCCAATACGAAGCCGACGTGCTGCAGCTCTTACCAGCGCTATGGCAAAAATCGCCTGTGCAGATAATGTGCGGCGGATCAATGATGTACATCGATGCTGTATGCCGAGGCATCGACGAGCTTCCCACCATCAGCCCCGAGGTCAGGACCGAGGTGATGCGCATCTATCAAGACCAGGGCTTGGAGCGGGTACGCTCGATGCTAAAAGTCCTTGATCCCGTCACTTACGAGAAGGTTGACCCCAAGAATCCGCGGCGCAACGTGCATGCCGTGGAAATCTGCCTCCAGGCCGGAGTGCCGGCATCGCAATTGCTCACCGGCCAGAAAAAAGAGCGTGATTTCATCATTGAAAAATACTATGTCGACATGCCGCGCCAACAACTCTTCGAGCGCATCAATGCTCGAGTCGACGCCATGATGGCCCAAGGTCTGGAGCAGGAGGCCCGCAGCGTGTACCATCTGCGTCACCTCAACGCTCTCAACACAGTGGGCTATAAGGAAATGTTCGCCTACTTCGACGGCCTTATGGATCTGCCCACAGCCGTTGCCCGCATCCAGAAGAACACGCGCGTCTATGCCAAGAAGCAACTCACCTGGTTGCGCCGCGATCCTGATGCCAGACCAATTTCTTTCCTTAAAGACAATTCTTAAAGACAGCGCCTCTTAGAGACTATCTAAGATAGGGAGCAATTGAATGACTTGATCAGGTCAAGCAGAGCCGGACGCTCCTCTATCATGTGCTGGAGCACCTCGGCTTGAGTCCAAGTGATGGGCGAGGACTCTCCCTGCACCACCTTTACCTCCAGGCTCACACTGTCATTTTCCAACTTATCGCGCAAGTACTGCATCAGCGAGGGCATAGCCTCGTTGAAAGTATCCACCTGTATGTTGTCATCTACTGGCACAAGATATTGGTCAGTACCAATCTTCTGCGGCTTCACCGCCATCATGGTGTTGATGAGAATCTTTTCGGTAGGATGCTCCTGGCAATACCCCTCCCAAGCCTTTTGCAAATCCTCCTCAGAATATTCCTTCTGGCGCGGCGCATCGGCATGCTGCTCAGGTGCTGCCTTCCCATTTTCCTGGGGCTTGGCGCCTCGGATCGACAATGAGATATGGGGTGTGGCCATGCTGCGCTTGGGAGGAGCAACCGTAGATGGAGCTGATGGCTGAGGAGCAGCCGGAGACTGCACCGAGGGTTGAGGCGCAGCCGTAGCGCTGGGGCGAGCGGCAGGCTGTGCCGGCTGAGCGGTTACTGATCCCGGCTGAGGAGCCGGAGCATTAGCGGCGGCGATTGGCTTCAACCGCCCCTCCCCGACGCCGTCAATTCCGGGGGAGGGGCTGCATAATTGGCATAGTTTGACCAGAGTCAGCTCGACTAAGAACTGCTTGCTGGTGGCCACGCGGTAATTGAGATCCGCTTCGTTGCATAGATCCATAGCCTTGTACAAGAACTGCGGCGAGCATTTCTGGGCCACCTGAGCCAACTGCACTTTTACCTCATCGGCCATCTCAAGCAGAGGCAGCGTGGCCGGATTCATAGCCACCATCAGGTCGCGCATGTAGAGGCCAAGGCCATTGATAAAGAATTGCGAGTCAAAGCCCTTGTCGCGTATCTCCTGATAGATGAGCAGGGCTGTAGGCACATCGCATCGCAAGAACGCGTCGACCAAGCGCGAGTAATATTGGCTGTCGAGCACATTGAGGTTGTCGATGGCGCTCTGATAGGTGATATTGCCCATCGACGAGGCAGCCACCTGGTCAAAGATCGAAAGAGCGTCGCGCATGGCGCCATCGGCCTTGCGAGCTATCAGATTGAGAGCGCCCTTGTCGGCAGCAATGCCCTCCTGAGCAGCCACATAGCTAAGATGGTCCACCATGTCCTGGATGGTGATGCGGCTGAAATCGTAGATCTGGCAGCGGCTCAGGATAGTGGGTATGATCTTGTGTTTTTCCGTAGTGGCCAAAATGAAAATCACATACTCTGGGGGCTCCTCCAGGGTCTTGAGGAATGAATTGAAGGCGGCCGATGAGAGCATGTGCACCTCATCGATGATGAACACGCGATAGCGGCCCATCGTCGGGGGCACCTGCACCTGTTCGATCAGAGCCTTGATATCGTCGACTCCATTGTGCGAGGCGGCGTCGAGCTCGATGATGTTGAGCGAGTTGCCTCGGTTGAACTGCTGACAACTTTCGCATTGGTTGCAAGCCTCGCCGTCGGCAGTGATGTTTTGGCAGTTGATGGTCTTGGCGAATATTCGGGCGCACGAAGTCTTGCCCACCCCTCGAGACCCACAAAACAGATATGCGTGAGCCAGTCGGTCGGTAGCTATAGCATGCTTCAAGGCAGCGGTTAGCGGCTTCTGGCCCACTACGCTGGCAAAGCTTGACGGCCTGTATTTTCGCGCCGATACTATATAATGTTCTTCCATAGTCAGTTGTATTTTCCGTCGCTATTGGCTGGAGCGCTCCACACAGCGCGCATGATGCGCTCGATATTGTCGTCGAGAGTCTTCACGGCCAACTGCAGGCAAATCCCCACCTGCTTTACCGACAGGGTGGATTCGTCAGTGTTGAAGCCGCAATGGCAGTTGAGCTCGCCATCATAAGGATCAACCCCTATGGTAGTGAACTTGGTGTTGAAATTGATGTCGTTAAGAATCGGATACACCACATTGAGTTTCCTCTTGGGCAGATAGCCCTCCCATGCCACATAGCACATCAGATAATCCTCCTCTTCTTTGACTACAAAGTGCACCTGCACCTTGCCATTGTCAACTTTGAGCCCGAAATTGAAACAGCCGAATTCCTCGCGGTAATCGTATTTGAATTCCGACTCGTCAAGAAAAGTCTTGACGACTTCTATCATGTTAGCCATAACTCTCAGAAAATTTTTAATGCAAATTTAAGGAATTTATTTTGGAATTCCAACAACAAAGCGTAACTTTGCCATTGCAACTTTTTCAAACCCATCACGGAATGCAATTCTACACCATTTGCACATAGGCCCCATCCCATGGAAGAACTCATGCAATATGTATGGCAATACCGGCTGTGGCCTACAGGCGACATGCTTACGGTAACGGGAGAGCGCATCGAGGTGCTCGACCCCGGCGTGCTGAATCGCGACGCCGGGCCTGACTTTTTCAACGCCAAGCTCAACATCGGAGGCGAGCACTGGGTGGGCAATGTGGAGATGCACGTGCGCGCCAGCGACTGGATGCGCCATGGCCATGACCATGACCGCGCCTACGACACCGTGGTGCTGCATGTAGTCGGTGTCAACGACACCCAGATCAACCGCCCCGACGGGTCGCCAATCCCACAGATGGTAATGCGCCCCGATCCCAATTTCAGCAACAGTTACCAGCAATTGGTTAACAATCCGCTGCTCGAACTGCCATGCAGCCCCTATCTGGCCTCGATGCCGGGAATTTACATCCAAGATTGGCTCACAGCTCTGGCCTACGAGCGCCTCTTCACGAAGACTGACCGCATCGCGGCCTTGCTCGAGCATTACCATGGCAACTGGGCCGAGGTGGCATATGTGACCTTGGCTCGCGCCTTGGGATTCAGCACCAACTCCGACCCATTCGAACTGCTGGCGAAATCCACCCCGCTCAAGGCCATGCTTCGCCATAGCGACTCGCTTACCGCGATCGAAGCCATCCTTTACGGCCAGGCCGGCCTGCTGCGCGAAGAGCTGGCCGACCCCTACTATCAGCAACTGCAGCAGGAATATGCCTTTTACTCCGCAAAATATGGCCTCAAGCCAAGCGCCAACATCTATTGGAAGATGGCGCGCATGAGGCCTCAGAATTTCCCCCATCGCCGCATAGCGGCCTTGGCCACATTCATATATCAGGGATTCAAGCTGGGCAGCGAAGTGCTCAATGTGGAAACCGAGGAGCAGGCTCGCGCCCTATTCGACATCAACCTTATGGGCTATTGGGCGCGACATTTCAATTTCACGCCCACCACGGCCGCCACGGTCAAGGCCTTCAGCTATTCATCCGCCACAGTGCTGATCATCAATGTGGTAGCTCCCCTGCTCTACGCCTACGGCGAGGCCATGGGCGACACCCAGCGCCAAGAATGCGCCATCGATCTGCTGCAAAGCCTCAAGCCCGAAATCAACAGCATAGTCGACCTGTATCGCCGAGGAGGCCTGGTGGCACAAAGCGCCTTTGACAGCCAGGCGCTGATACAGCTGCGCCGCAATTACTGCCAGCAGCGCAAATGCCTGTTTTGCCGCTTAGGCCACAAGCTGCTCAGCGCCAAAGTGAAGGCCCCGGCCACTGCTTAGGGAGGCTTTCCGCCCGATTTTGGCATGATTTTTGACTATTTAATCTGCAATTAGAGCTCATAAAGTTGTTATAATTTTGTGGGATGGGAAAATTATTGTAATTTTACACTCTAAAAGCAAAAATAGGATGAAGAAATACATGCTGGCGGCTCTGTGCCTGATTCTGGGTTACGGCCTCTACTCCGCTTATGCCAAAGGGAGCAACAAGACCCAAGTGGCACAAAACCTCAACATTTTCAACGCCTTGTATCGGGAGTTGCAGATGAGCTATGTGGATTCGCTCGATAGCGACAAAAACATACGCAACGCCATCGATGCAATGCTGGGCCAAATCGACCCCTACACTGAGTACTACCCGGTAGAGGAGCAGGATCAGCTCATGCAGATATCCTCGGGCGAATTCAGCGGCATCGGCAGCATAATTGCCCAGCGCAACGGCTATGTTTACCTGTCAGAGCCTCAATGGGGCTCGCCCGCACGGGCAGCCGGGGCAAAGGCTGGCGACATCCTCCTGGCCATCGATGGCGACACCCTACCCTACGGGTACACCTCGTCGGAAGCCTCGAAGCGACTGCGCGGACAGGCTGGCACCAACGTGCACCTCACTGTGAAGCGCCCCTACGCCGCTGACTCGATCGTAGAGCTCGACATCGTGCGCGGAAAAATCACCACCAACCCCGTGCCATACTACGGCATGGTCGATGAGAATATCGGATACATAAGCCTCACCACCTTCAACGAAAAGAGCGCATCCCTGGTGAAAGAAGCCCTCAACGAGCTTAAGAAAAATCCCAATATGAAAAGCCTGGTGCTTGACCTGCGCGATAATGGCGGAGGCCTTCTGGAAAGCGCCGTGGAGATTGTAGGCTATTTTGTGCCGAAAGGCACTACGGTGGTCACTACCAAGAGCCGCGACGAAAAGCAGCAGAAGACCTACAAGACCTCGCAATCGCCCATCGACACTCAGATACCGCTGGTGGTGCTGGTTAATGGCAACACAGCATCGGCAGCCGAAATAGTATCCGGCTCTCTGCAAGACCTCGACCGCGCCGTGATCATAGGCGAGCGCAGCTACGGCAAAGGCCTGGTGCAAACCCAGCGCCCGCTTCCCTATGATGGCCTCCTTAAGCTCACGGTGGCTCGCTACTACATACCCAGCGGTCGCCTAATCCAAGCCATCGACTACTCGCACCGCAATCCCGACGGCACTGTGGCCCGCATCCCTGACAGCCTTACCAATGTGTATCATACTGTGGTGGCTGGCCGCGAAGTGCGCGACGGCGGTGGCATCACACCCGATGTGAAGGTGCAGCACCCCGACATGAACCGACTTATCTACAACATGATCGTGGACAATTGGGTCTATGACTATGCCACTCGCTTTGCAGCCCGCCAAGGCGAATCGATGCCCGATGCCCAGACATTCGTGGTGGGCGACTCGATATTCTCCGATTTCAAGGCCTTTATCGACCCCAATAAATTTGACTACGATAAACTGTGTGAGACCGGCTTGAAATATCTGCGCGACGCTGCAGAGAGCGAAGGCTACATGACCGACTCGGTGGCTGCTCAGTTCAATGTGCTTGAAGGAATGCTAAAGCATAATCTCAACCACGACCTCGATCACAACCGCACGATGCTAATCACACTGATCGACGACGAAATTTCGGCCCGCTACTATAGCGATGGCGACCGCGTGATGCGCAACCTTACTCATGACCAGGATCTCGACTCGGCTAAGGTAGTACTCAACACTCCCTTGCGCTATCAAAAAATACTACAACCCTCTAAATAAAAGATGCAAGCCTCTACTGAACAATCTGAGAGAAAAGCCGCTGGAAGCGCCTCAATAGCAGAGATAAACACGGTGGAGGACAAATTTTTGACCCCCGCTCGCAAATCAGCCCTCGATGGCTTACTCCGACACAAATCAAGCTGGGCCACTGGCCTGGCCGGCTCTGCCCCGGCAGTGCTGCTGGCCTCAATGCCTCGCCGCAAGAGCCCGATGATGGTGATAGGTGACAGCCTTGACGATGCCGGATACCTTTATCAGGACTTATGCCGCCTAATAGGCGACGATGCCGTAATGTTCTTCCCATCGGGATACAAGCGCGACATCAAATACGGCCAGGAGGACGCGCCCAATCAGATTCTGCGCACCGAGACCCTCAACCATTGGAGCAATCAGGATGCCAAACTTCAATTCGTAGTCACTTACCCTGAAGCACTGGCCGAACAAGTGGCCTCGCGCGAAAGCCTGCAGGAGCATTCCCTGACACTCAGGCTCCAGCAAAAGGTCGACATGTCGAAAACCCAGGAATGGCTGCGCAACAACGGATTTACCGAGCAACAATATGTATACGAACCAGGCCATTTCGCAGCCCGAGGATCCATCCTGGATATCTACGGCTACTCATCGGAATTGCCTGTGAGAATCGATTTTTTTGATGACGAGATCGACTCGATGCGCACATTCAACATCGAGACCCAACTCTCGGAAAAGAAACTCGACTCATTCACCATCACCAGCAATGTCGACTCAAAGGGCAGCAAAGGAGTGTCATTGCTGGAATTCATCCCTAAGGATACGCTGATAGCTGCTCGCGACCTCAAATTTGTGGAGCAGCGCATCGCGGCCATCGCCGAGGAGACTTTTTCATCATCGGCTATGATTGCCGACGAGGGCGACAAGCACGCGCTCGAAAAGGTAGTCGACCCTGAGCAGTTCTGCAAGGATATTTCAGCATTCAAAATCTTGAATTTCACCGCCGGAGCCGGACCCAACGAAAACAATGAGAAGGATCTGGCGAAGATGGATTTCGACTGCTCGCCTCAGGGCCTTTACCATAAGAATTTCGACCTCATCAGCGAGGATTTCAAAAAGCTTCTCGGCGAGGGCTACCGCTTATATATTTTGAGCGACAGCATTAACCAATTCGCCCGACTGAAGGCCATATTCGAGGATCGCAAAGATGACATTGCCTTCACCCCCGTGCTGGGCACTCTCCACGAAGGCTTTGTGGATCACGCTACCAAGATCTGCGTGTTCACTGATCATCAGATCTTTGACCGATTCCATAAATACACTCTGAAAAGCGATCGTGCGCGCAGCGGCAAGCTGGCCATGAGCCTTAAGGAACTCAATTCAATCGAGGTGGGCGACTACATTGTGCACATCGACCATGGCATCGGCAAATTTGGCGGCTTGCTGCGCACTAATGTCAGCGGCCGCACCCAGGAAATGGTAAAGCTGATTTATCAGAACGACGACATGGTGTTCGTGCCCATCCATGCCTTGCACAAACTTTCTAAATACCGAGGCAAGGAAGGCGTGCCCCCGAAGATCAGCAAGCTGGGCAGCGGAGCCTGGAACAAGATGAAGGAGCGCACCAAGGACAAACTCAAGGACATAGCCCGCGACCTCATCAAGCTCTACGCCGCTCGCAAGGAAGAAAAAGGATTTCAATTCTCACCCGACACATATTTGCAGCAAGAGCTCGAGGCTTCGTTCATCTACGAAGACACACCCGACCAACTCACTGCCACCCAGGCCGTAAAGGCCGACATGGAAAGCCCCAAGCCAATGGACAGGCTCGTATGCGGCGATGTGGGATTCGGCAAGACAGAAGTGGCCATCCGCGCCGCCTTCAAGGCTGCCGTCGATGGCAAGCAGACCGCAGTGCTGGTGCCCACCACCGTGCTCGCCTACCAGCATTTCCGCACATTCACCGATCGCCTTAAGGACTTCCCGGTGCGTGTCGATTATCTGAGCCGCGCTCGCACATCCAAGCAGGTTAAGGAAATCCTTGCCGACCTCGAGGCCGGAAAAATCGACATCATCATTGGCACCCACAAATTGATAGGGAAAAGCGTGAAGTTCAAGGACTTGGGTCTGCTTGTAATCGATGAGGAACAGAAATTCGGCGTCAGCGTAAAGGAAAAGCTGCGCCAGATGAAGACATCAGTCGACACCCTGACAATGTCGGCAACCCCCATACCGCGCACTCTGCAGTTCTCGCTTATGGGAGCGCGTGACCTCTCGGCCATAAACACTCCGCCTCTCAACCGCTACCCAATCCTCACTTCGGTGAATGCACTGAGCGACGACATCGTAAGCGAGGCCATCAATTTCGAGCTCTCGCGAAATGGCCAAGTGTTTTTCATCAACAATCGCATCGAGGGCCTCTATACTCTGGAGAACATGATCAAGCGCCTGGTGCCTGATGCGAAAGTAGCGGTGGCCCATGGCCAAATGCCTCCCGACAAGCTCGAGCAGATCATCGTGGACTTTGCTGCCCATGAATACGATGTGCTGCTCTCCACCACCATCGTAGAAAGCGGCGTGGACATGCCTAATGTCAACACCATACTTGTCAACAATGCTCAGAATTTCGGCCTCAGCGAGCTCCACCAATTGCGCGGTCGCGTAGGCCGCAGCAATCGCAAGGCGTTCTGCTACCTGCTGGTGCCTCCAGGCTCCCCTCTCACTCCAGTGGCACGCCGCCGCCTGCAGGCCATCGAGAGCTTCAGCGACCTTGGCGCTGGCATACACATTGCCATGCAGGATCTCGACATCCGAGGAGCCGGCAACCTGCTCGGAGCCGAGCAGAGCGGCTTTATCGCCGATCTTGGTTACGAGGCATACCAGCGCATTCTGCATGAGGCCATGATCGAACTGCGCACTGAGGAATTCGCCGGCGTGCTCGCTGCCGACGACGGCAAGCAGACACAGGAGAGCGGCCAAGATTTCGTGGCCGATACCTTGATAGAGACCGACATGGAGCTGATGTTCCCATGGGACTATGTGCCCACCGAAAGCGAACGCATCAACCTATACCGCGAACTCGACAACATCGACAACGAGAACCAGATGAAAGAATTCCGCGAGAGGCTGATCGACCGCTTTGGCAAGAACATACCGAAGCAAGCCGAAGAACTGATGCTTGTGCCCAAACTGCGCCGACTTGGCACCAAACTGGGCATCGAGCGCATTCTGCTCAAAGATGGCTTAATGTACACCTATTTTGTAGGGGAGGAAAACAAGGCTTACTACCAGAGCAAGATGTTCGGCAAGCTAACCAAATATTTAGGTGACCATCCAGACCGTGTAGGAATTCGCGAACGCAATGGAAAGCGCAGTTTCATTATACGCGGACAGGCAGTAACACACATAGATCTCAACGACAAGAAGACAATAACCTACCTGCCCATTGACTCTGTTGCTAAGGCTATTGACATCCTCGAGGATGTCCTCAAGGTGGAGTCTGATTAGTCGCCCCAGTAGATCTTCTGGGTAAAGGTCCCTCGATCTGACAATATTGACAGCACATACACTCCCCGTGGCAGTCCTGCCATGGGGATGTTGGTCTTTGCTTGCCTTGCCAAGCGCCCGCTTAGGTCATAGAGAGCGGCTGTGAATGGCTGACCGCCTGCCGTGGTGATTTCGATCCACCCATCCCGGAGGCTTACCAGCGGAGCCGGAGCATCAGCGCCAACGGCCCGAATACCCATGTTGGCCAGCACATACTTCATGCCGGCGTAGGCATCGATTATGCCAGTGCCCCAGCGCGCGGGATCCGGGTCGCTGTCATAGCTCTCGGTTTTAAACGAAGTGGCCTCGATCACCTCCTTGATGCCATCAACGTCGAGGGCCGGATTAGCCTCAAGCCACAGGGCTATTACGCCGGCTACGAAAGGCGACGACATCGATGTGCCAGTCTCTTCGCCGTAATATTGGGACTCCCCGTTGACATCGATGGTGATGTAGCCGTAGCTTGGCCAATTGCCCGCTTCAATAAATGGGCGACTGATGGCTGCCATTACCTTTGTGCCGGGAGCAATGACCACGGGCAAGGTGCGATCTGGCATCTGATAGGTGCCCCAGCTGGTAAAGTATGTGGCATCGCCATTGCTGTCGCAGGCACCGATGCTCAATATGTTATCGCCGAGCACAAGAGTGCTGATGGTGCCGTCGGCTGTCGGGGTCACCCAATCGCGGATGTTGTGGCTGGGCGACCGATAGAAATAATTGCCTTCATCCTCAGCATAGCCATCGATATGCAAGCCTTCTTCGCCCACTACCCTGTAGGCAAGGAACACTCGCTTTGAGGCATCCTCCTCGGGCAGTTGGTACTCAAACATCAGTTCATTGTAGTATTTTCCATTACCCTCGTAGAGATCGCAGGCCGCAGCCAGGCTGGCGCTGGTCAAGAACTGAGCCAATTCAGGAGAATAGTGCTCCGACTCAGGGTCGGCATCGGCCATAAGTATTTCGCCTTTCTGATCAGGCCGGATGGTGAAGATCGGGCCATAAAGCTCGTCGCTTATATCGCGCGGATAGAGATAGACCTCGGTGGTGAACTCGGTGTCATCGCCGCTCCATAGGGTTACATACTGATGCTTGCGATCGCCATAAGTCAGGCCCCACATTTCCTTTTCTTCCTGGCCCTCGCCTTCCTGGGCAAAATCATAGCGAATGGAGCGCTTATAGCGGCCATCATTACCAGCGGATATGCAAAACGGCATGTCTTTGGCTACCGCGTCAATGAAGCGCGCCGATGGATTGGAAGGGTCATGAGGACTGCTAAGACTGCCAATCGACATGTTCATCACCCCCGGCATCCCCAGCTCGCGTATCTTATCGGCAGTGATCTGAGCACCCAGCAGCACGCATGCTTCATCAGGGAGCATGAGGTCAATGGCCGTCATCACTATCGATGCCTTGGGGGCCGCTCCATGATACTGCTCGCCGGCATAGCCTCCGGCTGCAATCGAACTGGTGTGGGTGGCATGGTACATGGTGATATCGTCGGTGACGATTGCGGCTATCTCTTCGGGGGTGGAGGCCACCACATCGTCGGCATAGCCTCCGTAGACTTGCGAGTAATAGCGTATGCGGGTGCCATCGTCGCCATCAAAAGCGGCATGGTTGGGATCAAAGCCCACGTCGATGACTCCGATTGCGATGCCTTCGCCCTCATAGCCCTGGGGCAAATCCTCGCCGCTCTGCACCGGGTCGACATTGCATAGGGCGCGCGAATCCATCATGTGCAAGGTCAGAGACCGGCCTCGCCGCAATGCCTTCACGCCCTCAGTGGCTCGCAGGGCCTCAAGATCGCTGACAGCCACCCGGGCCACAGCGATTCCGCCTGCCTCGGCCATTACGCGGCAGTAAGCCTCGATAGGAGCCTCAGGAGCTGCATCTATTATCACATTCACGCTGTCAGCCCGGGCATCGCCTCGGCCGCCAGCCCCGGCTGGGCCAGCGCCTCGCATCAGCATTCCTAAGGGCAGGTCGATATTGGCTTGGGCAAAAGCTGCAAGGCTGATCAAGCCCATCATCAAGGAGAGATTTTTCTTATGCATTTTTCTATTTTATCGATTTATCCGCGAAGATAGCTATTTTTCCCTAATCTAAAACCATTAGGGCTCTTGAAAGTGTTAGTAAAATAAGGAAAACTCATTCCGATTTTGGTAATTCATTGATTTTCGCTAATTTTGCGTACTATTTAAAACGACAGAACTATGCAACAACTCAGCCAACGAGTGCTGGCACTGGCCCCCTCGGCCACGCTGGCTATGTCACAACGCAGCGCTGAGCTCAAGGCTCAGGGCTATGACATGATAAATATGTCGGTGGGAGAACCCGATTTCAACACTCCCGACCATATCAAGCAAGCTGCCATTCGCGCTATCGAAGAGAATATCACCCGCTATTCTCCAGTGCCCGGCTTCATGCCTCTGCGCAAAGCCATCTCTGAAAAGCTCGATCGCGAAAATCACATCACTTACGCTCCCGAGCAGATTGTGGTGAGCAATGGCGCCAAGCAAGCCCTCTGCAATGTGATCGAAGCCACTATCAATCCCGGTGACGAGGTGATCATACCGGTGCCCGCATGGGTGAGCTATATGGAGCTGGTAAAGCTTGCCGAGGGCAAGAGCGTGCTGGTGCCCGCAGGCATCGAAAACGATTTCAAAATCACTCCCGAGCAATTGCGCGATGCCATTACCCCCAAGACTCGCATGCTGCTGCTCTGCAGCCCCAGCAATCCTACCGGAAGCGTGTACTCAGCCGCCGAGCTGCAGGGCCTTGTCAATGTGCTGGCCGATTATCCCAATATTCTTGTGCTGGCCGACGAAATCTACGAGCATATCAACTTTGTAGGCTCGTTCACCTCGATGGGAGCATTCCCCGAAATCGCTGACCGAGTGGTCATCGTCAATGGCGTGTCGAAGGCATACGCCATGACCGGATGGCGCATCGGATTCTGCGCAGCCCCTCTGGCTATCGCCAAGGCTTGCACTAAGCTTCAGGGCCAGATGACCTCAGGCCCATGCTCGATCTCTCAAAAAGCCGCCGAGGCAGCCTACACAGGCAGCCAAGAGTGCGTGGTGGAGATGTGCAAGGCATTCAAACGCCGCCGCGACTTGATCGTGGAGTTGGCTCGCCAAGTGCCCGGATGGAAGGTAAATGTGCCCGAAGGTGCTTTCTATCTCTTCCCCGAGGTTTCCTCTTATTTCGGCAAGGAGTTCGAAGGCAAGACAATAAAGGACGCCAACGATCTGTGTCTCTTCCTGCTTGAACAGGCCCATGTGGCCACAGTGGCTGGCGATGCATTCTGCATGCCCGGTTATCTGCGCATGAGCTACGCTTGCAGCGACGACACCATCCGCGAAGCCTTCAACCGCATCCAGACAGCTCTGGCAAAGCTCTGATTCTCTAATCGATTCCCGTCAGATCGACAGATCGATGCATCGGCTGATCGATGCATCGATCTGTCGCCAAAAATAAACCAATCCATCGGATTGAGGATTTTCCTCGATCCCAAATCACAAATTTTATGAAAGATTTTGTTGAGGAGCTGACATGGCGCGGCATGATCCATCAGATGATGCCCGGCACCGATGAGCAGCTCAAAAAAGAAATGACCTCGGCCTACTTGGGCATCGACCCTACGGCCGACAGTCTGCATATTGGCCACCTGTGCGGTGTAATGATGCTCCGCCATTTCCAGCGTGCCGGACACAAGCCGTTTGCCCTGGTCGGAGGAGCCACCGGCATGATTGGCGACCCCAGCGGCAAAAGCCAGGAGCGCAACCTGCTCAGCGAAGAGACTCTGCGCCACAATGTGGAGTGCATCAAAAAACAGCTGGCAAAATTTCTCGACTTTGAAAGCGACGCGCCCAACCGCGCCGAACTGGTCAACAATTACGACTGGATGAAAAATTACACCTTCCTCGACTTCGCTCGCGAGGTGGGCAAGCATATCACTGTCAACTACATGATGGCCAAAGACAGTGTGCAGAAGCGCCTCAATGGTGAGGCTCGCGACGGCCTGTCCTTCACAGAATTCACATACCAGCTGCTCCAGGGCTACGACTTCCTGCATCTTTACCGCGAGCGTGGCTGCAAGCTGCAAATGGGTGGCAGCGACCAATGGGGCAACATCACTACCGGCACCGAGCTGATCCGACGCACTCTTGGCAGCGAGGCTCAGGCTTTTGCCCTCACCTGCCCCCTGATTACAAAGGCCGACGGCGGCAAATTTGGCAAGACCGAGAGCGGCAACGTATGGCTCGACCCCCGCTACACATCGCCCTACAAATTCTATCAGTTCTGGCTCAATGTCAGCGATGCTGATGCCGAGAAATATATCAAGATTTTCACCGAGCTGACCAAGGAAGAGGTTGAGGCCTTGGTGGCAGAGCAAGCCAAGGATCCGGGCCTGAGACCGCTGCAAAAGCGTCTTGCAAAGGAGGTCACCTGCATGGTGCACAGCGAGGAGGATTACAACCAAGCTGTAGAGGCTTCGCAGATCCTCTTCAGCAACAAGGCTCAAGATATTCTCCACAAAATCGATGAGGATACGCTGCTGGCCGTGTTCGAGGGTGTGCCCCAGCACGAAGTGGTCCTCTCCGACATCCAGAGCGGCGAGGTGAAGCTGGTGGACCTGCTCACCGAGAAGGCTCCGGTGTTCCCATCAAAGGCCGAGGCCAAAAAGATGGCGCAGCAGGGGGGCCTGAGCATCAACAAGGAGAAGGTGACCGACATTTTCGCTCCCGCCACTACCGACCTTCTGCTCAACGGCAAATACATCCTGGCTCAGCGCGGCAAGAAGAACTACTACCTCCTTATCGCCAAATAGGCTGATCCTGACAATAACAAACAAACCCAACATACAATGGACTTATTTGAAACCGTAAACGAAGGCATCAAGAATGCCATGAAGGCGCGCGACCGCGTACGCTTAGAGGCGCTGAAGGGTATCAAGAAGGAATTTCTGGAGGCTAAGACTGCCCCCGGTGCTAATGGCGAGCTCCCTGACGACAAAGCTATGACCATCCTGGTGAAAATGGCTAAGCAACGCCGCGAAACGGCCGAAATATATAGACAAAACAACCGCCCCGACCTCGAAGAAGGCGAACTCAACGAACTCAAGGTAATCGAGGAATTCCTCCCCAAGTCACTCAGCCCGGAAGAACTCGAGGCCGAACTGAAGAAAATCATCGCTGAGGTAGGCGCCACAAGCGCCAAGGAAATGGGCAAGGTCATGGGCGTGGCTTCCAAGCGCCTCCAGGGCCGCGCCGAAGGCAAGGCCATAAGCGCCAAAGTTCGTGAACTTCTTAATTAATGCGCGTGAACTTCTTAATTAAGGAAAAATGCTGACACTACAACAAATAAAGGAAAATCCCGATAAGATTATCGAGAGGCTTGCTGTCAAGGGATTCGACGGCAAACAAGCCATCAACGAGGTCGTAGAGCTCGACGCCCAGCGCCGCCAATTGCAACTGCGCAATGACAATCAGGCTGCTGAGCTCAACAAATTGGCTGCCCAGATAGGCAAGCTGATGAAAGAGGGCAAAAAAGCCGAGGCCGAGGAGACTAAGGCCACTGTGGCTGCCCTCAAGCAAAGCCAGAAAGAAATCGCCGAGGCCCTCGACAGCACCGAGGCCCGCATACGCGAGATCTTGCTCAATGTGCCCAATGTGCCTTACGCCGGAGTGCCGGCCGGCACATCGGCTGCCGACAATGTGGTGGAGAAGACCGGAGGCCCTATGCCTGACCTGCCCGAAGATGCTCTGCCCCACTGGGATCTTGCCAAAAAATACAATCTGATCGATTTTGACCTGGGCGTGAAGATCACAGGCGCCGGGTTCCCGGTTTACATCGGCAAAGGCGCAAAGCTGCAGCGCGCTCTCATCCAGTTCTTCCTCGACGAGGCCAGCAAGGCCGGCTACCTGGAGATTCAGCCTCCCTATGTGGTGAATGAGGCTTCGGGCTACGGCACAGGCCAGCTTCCCGACAAGGAGGGCCAGATGTACCACTGCAATCTCGACAATCTCTATCTCATCCCCACTGCCGAAGTGCCTGTGACCAACCTATATCGCGATGTGATCATCCCACTTGAAAAACTGCCCATCAAGAATTGCGCCTATTCGGCATGCTTCCGCCGCGAAGCCGGCAGCTACGGCAAGGATGTGCGCGGCCTGAACCGCCTGCATCAGTTTGACAAGGTGGAGATCGTGCGCATCGAAAAGCCTGAGAATAGCTATGCGGCCCTCGAGGAGATGAAGGATCATGTGCAGGGCCTGCTCGACAAGCTGGGCCTGCCCTGGCACATACTGCGCCTATGCGGCGGCGACATGAGCTTCACCTCGGCCATCACTTTCGATTTCGAGGTATGGTCTGCTGCCCAGAAGCGCTGGCTGGAAGTGTCATCAGTTTCCAACTTTGAGACATATCAAGCTAATCGACTCAAGTGCCGCTATCGTGGCGAAGACAAGAAGACCCACCTCTGCCACACACTCAACGGCAGCGCTCTTGCTCTGCCGCGCATCATGGCTGCCATGCTCGAAAATAACCAGACTCCCCAAGGCATCAAGGTGCCTGAGGTGCTCCAGAAATACACCGGCTTCGACATCATCGACTGACCGACCCTATATTGCTTAACCCCATACCCTCGCCGGGACCATGCCTCGGCGAGGGCTTTTTCTCAAATTTAACACATTTTAATAAATTATCTGAGAAAAAAGGAGTAACTTTGCAGAGTTAAATAATGGAAAAATAAAGGATCATTGTACCCACCCAGGCACAGTGATTCCTTAATTTTTATGTGACTTGCAAATTCGATTTTTTACTCTCTAAACCAAATGTAATTGCCATGGCAATAACTTACATGACCCGCGAAGGGTACAAAAAGAAAATGGAAGAAATCGCTTATCTGGAATCAGTGAAGCGACCGGAAATATCTCGCGCCATCGCTGAGGCTCGCGACAAGGGCGACCTCTCGGAGAACGCTGAATACGATGCCGCCAAGGAGGCTCAGGGCATGCTGGAGATGAAGATCTCGCAGCTCAAGGACCTGGTGGCCAATGCCCGAATCCTCGACGACAGCAAGCTCAACACCGACGAGGTGCAAATCCTCAACAAGGTGAAAATCAAGAATGTAAAGAATGGCGCCACCATGGAATACACTATCGTGGCCGACAGCGAAGCCAACCTCAAGGAGAAGAAGATCGCTTCGTCGACCCCCATCGCTCAGGGCCTGCTGGGCCACAAGCTGGGCGAAGTGGTGGAGATTCGCGTGCCCTCAGGGCTCATGCAGTTTGAAATCGTTGACATATCTTTCTGACACCCATGGCTTCTATCTTTTCACGCATCGCAGCAGGCGAAATTCCCTCGCACAAGGTGGCTGAGGATGACAAGCATTACGCCTTTCTTGACATCAATCCTGTGGCTAAGGGCCACACTCTGGTAATCCCCAAGCGCGAGGTCGACTACATCTTTGACCTCAGCGACCAGGAGCTGGCCGATCTCCACATTTTCGCCAAGAAAGTGGCTGCAGCCCTGAAGGCCGCAATCCCCTGCGAAAAGGTCGGAGAATGCGTAATCGGTCTGGAGGTGCGCCACGCCCACATCCATCTGGTGCCGATGAATAAGGAGAGCGACATGTATTTCAACAAGGAGCATCTCAAGCTCTCGCAGGAAGAGCTGGCTGAGATTGCCGCAAATATCCGCAATCATTTCTAAGATGACGGCCATGAAAAAGTCTTTTCTTTTTCTTGCTTGCGCTATTCTGGCTCTCGCATGGGCTTGCAATAGCAACAAGGGCTGGAAGGTGAGCGGAACAGTGCAAAACGCGCAGCCTGAGACAGCCTTGGCGCTTCAGGGCTTCAATGGCGCATCATGGTACCTGATCGATTCGCTGCCCGTAGACAGCAAGGGGGCTTTCTCCTACTCTGCAGCCTCGCCTGCCGCTTATCCCGACGTGTATCGCATTCTCTTGGGAGGCAAGGCCATATATTTCCCCATCGATTCGATCGATGCCATCGAGATATACACTGATGCGCTTAGCTTTGACAAGGGCTATGGCTTGGCTGGCACCCCGGCAGCCATACAGATGATGGAGCTTGACAATCGCCTTGCCGACGTGTCGGCGCGCTATGGCACAGCCTACGCCGCTACCGATTCTGCCTTCAAGCGCGAGCTCAACGATGCGATTCTCCGCGACAGTGTGGGCATAATTTCCTACTATCTGATCAACAAGACCATTGGCGACCGTCCGCTCTACGACCTCAACAATCGCCAGGATGTGAAGATGATTGGCGCGGTGGCCAACAAGTTCACCAACCAGTTCCCCAACGATCCTCGCACCAAGTATCTGGTGGAGCGTTTCCGCAACGGGCGCCAGGCTACTGGCATGGTTGCTCCCATGGCTTATGAGGCTCAGGTGGTGGATCTGTTTGAAATCGATCTTTACGATGTGAATGGCGTGAAGCAGTCGCTCACAAAGACTGCTCAGGATGCTGGCGTGACCCTGCTCAGCTTCACCAGCTACGATCTTGACTCATCGGTAGCCTACAATGTGGAGCTCAATCGACTCTACGAGCTTTTCCGCCCGCAAAACATCGCCATCTACCAGGTAGCCCTCGATGCCGATGAGGTGCAGTGGATGCAGGCCGCCAAGAACCTGCCCTGGATTGCCGTGCGTCAGGATCCTTCAGATGTGGGCGAAGATATCTACCGCTACAACATCACCACCATCCCCGTGACTTTCATCATTAATGGCAAGGGCGAATTGGTGGATCGTGTCGACGACCCCACCCAGCTCGAGGCTCAAATCCGCAAATATCTGTGATTCACCCACATATCCTATCAGAAGCGCCAGCCATGCTGGCGCTTTTATTTTGCTTTTAATATTCTTAACTTTGATTTGCCAACTATCTTCTATTTAGTAGTGTTTTATTATCAAACATCGAAAAAAACACACAGATACTATGAACTACAAAGAAGCCATACAGCAACCTGGCACCGTCCTCATTGAGTTCTACGCCACTTGGTGCCCCCACTGCCAACACATGGAGCCCATCATGGAGCAGCTCGAAAAAGAGCTCGCTGGCAAGGTCAAAATATACCGCTACGATATAGACCAGCATCAGCAATGCGCAGCTGACGCGGGTGTAGATTCTATCCCTACATTTCTTGTCTTCAAAGACGGCAAAGAAGTGTATCGCCACACTGGCGAACTGACCGCAGAGCAACTTCTTGCGGCCGTGTAATTGCCTTTAGGCACAGACAGACAGTCACTCAGGGGCGCGCCCTTCGCCGGCACGCCCCTCTGTTGTGTTATCGACCAGGGCATAGCTGACTTGCATTGCCGCAGCGATCAATGCCTTGCCGACGAAGTCATTCTCTCATCAGGAGACATAGACAGGGGCTGAGCCCTGCGGGAGGCCGTACTTGTTGGGGATCGGCGTGCCCTTTGCTATGGCGCCAATGGCTATGAACACGAGCACAGCCAGGAT
>CAYTXF010000046.1:0-24999 GCA_964440745.1 uncultured Bacteroides sp. | reverse complement strand
TGATAATAGGCCTTACTTCTTTAATCTTTTGGATATGGAAGAGTTGGGATTCCTTTAAATTCTAACTGATAGGTTAAGCAATAAGGGAGATTCTTTGACAATGCAAAGGTATAGTTCTTTCAGATAGATACAAGATTAACTCTTTTTTATCAAAAATTGGCACCGCAGGCGCCAATTTTTGATTATTTTAGGAGATTCCCATATCTATCTGAAAGAACCCCTCCGGGGTTCCCTGACTAAAGGACATTATGACACACCAACATTGACGAAAGCCTATTATGTCACAACTTCCTTGAGAAGAAGGGGGTTAAAAACTTACTGTTGGGGCGCGGCTGGCTTCGGAGTCGGCGGTGAACATTTGCCTTTCCTTGTAACCCCAAGAGAAAAGATTACCGGGGAAAACGAGGATCTTGGTGTTGTACTCCTTCACTACGGCATTGTAGCGAGTGCGCTCGGTGGCTATGCGATTTTCAGTGCCTTCGAGCTGGGTCTGCAGATCCATGAAGTTTTGATTGGCTTTCAAGTCGGGGTAAGCCTCATGCACAGCATTGATGTATATGCCCAGCTGCTTGTTGAGATTGCTTTGGGCGGCTTGGAATTTTGCCAAGTCCTCGGGAGTCTGAGCGGTAGTCACAGCCTGTGCTGAATCATAAGCCTGGCTTAGGCCGGCGCGAGCTCGGGTCACATTCTCAAATGTGCTGGATTCATGTTCGGCATATCCCTTGACGGTATTCACCAGGTTGGGGATAAGGTCGAGACGACGCTGATACTGATTCTCCACATTGGCCCAGGCCTCGTTGCAGTCCTGATTTGCGCGTACAAATCCATTGCGGATCCCAATGCCCCAGCCCACGATTATAGCGGCAATCACTACTATGCCAATAAAAATAGCTAATCCCTTTTTCATATTTTTAGTCTTTAGTCTTCAGTCTTCAGTCTTTAGTCTTTGGTCTTTGGTCTTTGGTCTTTGGTCTTCAGTCTTTAGTCTTCAGTCTTTAGTCTTCAGTCTTTAGTCTTCAGTTTAATAGTTTTTTAGACAGATCTATTGTTCATTATTCATTATTCATTATTCATTATTAATTATTCATTGATTTTACCAGCCTCCGGAGGCGCCGCCGCCACCGGTGCGGCCACCACCGAAGGACCCGCCACCGAAGCCGCCTCCGCCGAAGCCGCCACCACGGCCGCCTGCACCCAGCATAGTGCCGATGATTGCGCCAGCGGCTGCAGCCGCAGCCGGATCGGCCTTCTTCTCAATCTTATACGTGTCATCATGATGACTGCGGCAATGCTCGCAGTAATATGTGCGCACGCCGACGCCCTCGCTTGTAGGCGTGGAATCGCGCAGAATGCGATTTGAGATCAGATGAGCCGTCTTGGCCCCGCAATTGGGACACTTCACATACTGGCTGTTGGGATTGTCAAATGGGATGATATCCTTTTCGCCGCATTTGGGGCAAAGCCACACATCGTAATCCACTGAATCAAGCTGCTCCTCCATATCCTGGCCAGTGTTGAGGTAGTAATTGTCATGCTCTTCGTCGAGCTTCTGCATAGGTGTGCCGCAGCGTGGACATTTGCGAGTGGTGTTCCTAAGCCGACGCATCAGATTGTGCAATCTCACTAAGGCCAAGAGCGGGATGCCCAAGCCCAAGGCAGCGACCACCCCCATAGGTACATTGAGCTTCTTCAACTTATTATAGCCTATAGCCGGTGTCTTCTTATTGCTGAAATAAATGTACCAGAAATATGCCAAGGCCAGTAGCGTCACAAACATCGACACCGCAATCCAGCCGCCGAGCCATGCCCAGAAATCGTCGTCCTCAGTAGAGGTGCGAGCATTGTTGGCATATTTTGAATTCAATTCGGCCGCATATTCAGGGTTAGTGAGGATTTTGGCCACTTCGTTGACTCCTGCGATAGTGCCGCCATCGTAGTCGCCATCCTGAAAGTCAGGGAACATCGTATTGCGCCAGATATGGCCGCAAGTGATGTCGGGCAGCACGCCCTCAGCGCCATATCCCGTGCGAATCACAGCACGTCTTGGATTTTTGGCAATCACCATCAGCACTCCATTGTCGCGATCTTTCTTGCCGATTCCCCAATCCTCATACAGCTCAGTGGCAAACTGGTCGATGTCTTCAGGATCGATGTCATCGACGGCCACGACGGCAAGCTCAGTTGTGGATTGGTTCCACACCTGCCGAATGGTTGCATTCAACTGTGCCACCGCGCTCTGCGACAGCACACCGTCGGGATTCGACACGAATTGCAAGCTGTCCTGCAAATGCACGTTGGGCACCTCTTTGACGCTGACAGCCAAGCAAGTAGCGATGGCCATCATTGCAATTGAAAAAGAAAAGAACCGTTTCATAACCATAAAACGAAAAAAGCACAACTTTTGTTGTGCTTTTTTCGATATAAGGAGATTCTCTTAATATGGGCCAGAGGCATTATTTCACCTCCCATTCGAAGATGCCGGTAGAGTTATCGTCGGGTTCGGTGACTTCGAGTTTCATTGATGTGGCGGTGACGGGATCAAAATTCACGATATTGGCAGCGCCCTTTTCGGTAGCGTATTTGTCTGGATTGGGAACCTCGGTCCAATCGCCACTATTGTCCTTATAATAAAGTTTCCAGCTCTTGGGCACACGGCATCCGCCCCAAGGGCCATCATCGTACCAGTAAACTGTGCTGCTCTGCACCTCGGTAGCCTCTGGGAAATCATACTGGATCCAGAATGTTTCGCCCTGCTCAGGCCATGTGTGGAAGTAAGGCATGGAGCGATCAAACTCGTCCTTTGGCACAAGGCGATCATTGATTGATGAAAGGCTTCCACCCTGGAAACTGCTCGACACCTTGCTTTGGCTTGCCAGCGTGGGAGGCATGGCAGGAGTGGTGGCAGAGAGGTCTTGCGGGATCCACACGTCCATCTTGCCGCTGCCGCGATGGCACCAAGCATAATAGGGGATAAGGGTCAGTTTCACATCCTTGGTCACCAGTTTGCCTTGGTCGTCAAATTTCAGTTCTTGCGCGTCGGTGATCAGGTCCACAACAGGATAAGTTGCTGTAGGATTCTTTGTAGTAAGGTCAGTGTCCTTTACCTGGAAGGTAGGATTCTGGTTGATGATGATGCTGAGGATGTCGAAATCGTTGTCGGGCCATTCGGCGCAGTACACGATCGGTCCGCGCTCAATGGCTACACGGCCACGGTCAGCCTCCACCTTGTTGTTGGCCTTCACCACGCGGGGCTCCATGTCGAAATGCACTTCCACCTTGTCGCCCTTCTTCCAATTGCGGTCGATGGTGAGGTAGCCCTGCTGCAGGTCGCCCTTGACCTCTTCGCCATTTACCTTTACGGTATAGCCAAGGCGCTTGTTATCGTTGTACACATACAGGTCGCTTGGCACAGGCTGGTTGCGTACCCATCCAGGTATGCGTATCTTCATGCCGAATTCTCCAGCCTTGTTCTTATCCACGGTGATGGTCACATCGCCATTCCATGGGTACTCAGTTGTTTGGGTCAGCTCCACTTGCTTGCCATTCACGTCAAGGTCAGCAGTATTGCTCATAAAGAGATTCACATACACATTATTGTCCTTCACGGCATAGATGTAACCGGGGAGCGAAGGAATGAAGCGGCAAATGTTGCTGGGGCAGCAAGCGCAGCCAAACCAGGGCTGCCTCTGATGCTGACCGATGCTCTTCAGAGGGTTCGGGTAGAAGAAACCGCCGCCATCAAGCGACACGCCCGAGATAAGGCCGTTGTAGAGAGTGCACTCGAGCACATCGTAATATTTGCTGTCGCCATGCAGCAGGAAGAGGCGATAGTTGACATACACATTGCCGATAGCTGCGCAAGTCTCGCAGTAAGCTGACATGTTAGGAAGCTCGTAATTGGCCCCGAAAGCCTCGCCATTGCTGGTGGCGCCGATGCCGCCGGTGATGTAATACTTCTTGCCTACGATGTTGTCCCAAATGCGGTCGATGGCATTGATGTAGGCGCTATCGCCAGTGAGGGCAGCCACATCCGCCATGCCAGCATACATGTAAGCGGCTCTTACGGCGTGGCCCACGGCCTCGTCTTGCTCCACAACGGGCTTATGGCTCTGCGAGTATTCGCTCTTGAAATCTGTCTTTCCGCGATAGTCGAGTAAGAACTTTGCCTCGTCGAGGTATTTCTTGTCGCCAGTGACCAGATAGAGCTTGGCAAGCGCCATCTCAGCGATCTGGTGGCCGGGGACCACGCACGCTTGGCCAGGATTGGGACCAACCTCGCGGCATACGCAGTCAGCATACTTGATGGCGATGTCCAGGAAATTGCGTTTTCCTGTGGCCTGATAGTGGGCGATGGCGCCCTCGATCATGTGGCCGAGGTTGTAGAGCTCATGGCTCAGGTCCTCTTCGAGTTCCCAGCGCTTGGTTCCTGCCCATTCGTGGGGATGATTGGGATTCATAGTGCGCGCGGTGTAGAGATAGCCATCTGGCTCTTGGGCAGCAGCCACGATTACCAGCACGCTGTCGATGTAGCGATCCATGGCAGGATCGGGGAAGGTCTGCATCAGATAGCTTGCGCCCTCGATGGTCTTGTAGACATCGGTGTCATCGAAAGTGAGGCCGATGGTGTTGCTGTCGTTGGGGTGGGTGGCCTTTATGAAATTCTCATAGCGGTCAGTCTCTTCGCATTTGCTGAAAGCGAGAGGCACAGTGACCTCGCGGCTTGCTTTGAGACGTTGGCCCCAGAATGAATCATTAACCTTTACCGAGGTAAAGGGCACTGGTGTGATTGGATAGCCTGAGCTCTTTGGCTGCTCTTTAGCGCTTGCGCCCAGAGTGATCGCTACTGCTAAGGCTGTGATAATGAAAGGTTTCATGGTTTATTTAGTCTTTAGTCTTTAGTCTTTAGTTGAATAATTTAAGTTTCGTTTATTATTTTTAGGTCTGTGGAATCCCGTAGGGATTCTTTCGCATAGCTTAAAATGCGCTCTCCTCCTCCAACCCCGTCAGGGGTTGTTTCATTATTATTTCCTGAAACAACCCCTGACGGGGTTGGAGGATGAGAATCTTTTATTTCTATTTGGAAGAATCCCTACGGGATTCCACACTAAAACCATTACCAATCAAGGAATAATATACATTCGAAACGTGAATTGATTATTAATCAGTATCTATTTATCTATTAATTATTAATTATTCATTATTCATTATTCATTATTCATTATTCATTGATTTATTATTCATTGATATGGGCGATATTCGTCCCAGAGGTTGATGCTGTGGAGGTAGCCGGTAAAGGGCCATTCGCGCTCGGCATTCTGGCCCAAGATTACATACTGGATGGGCTTGATCAGCAGCTGGATGTCCTTCTCGCTCACCAGTTGGTCATTGAGGTACACGCGCTCGATGCGGCCGTCGAAGCACACATAGAGGTGCTGCCACTGGCCTGCCAAGTCCTTCACGTCGGGATAACCGGCATCCTCATACCAGCCGTAGTGCTGCATCACTCCGCAGCGCGGTTCGGTGCCGTTGACGAGCATGATTTTCTCCATTTCATCGTGGGTTGTGGTGAAGTCGGCTATGCACTCATTTTCGGCAATCTCTGGATTGAGGAACCAAGCCTCGAGGGTGTACGGAGCATTATCCTTAATAGTAGTGGGCAGGGGGAATGAGCTTACGTAAATCTCCTCGCCGGTGAATTCGAGAGCTTTTTTGCCCTTCACCTCTCTTACGATGGCCGGACGGCTCATGCATTCATAATAGCCGTCGATGCCGTTGCCATTGCCGAAGAAAGGCACTGTGTCACCGGGTGCGAACTTATCAAAATCGATATTCACAACCAAGCCTACCAGGTCGTTGTTGGCAGCTGGAAGCCTTACGATGTTGGTCGCGGCATCGAAATCGCGCTCAGCGTCAGTCTGCTGCCAATTGTAATAGCGCAGATTCGTGATGGCCAACTCATGGTTTCCGCTTTCTATTGTAATCATGCCGTCAGCTATATTTTCCTCGAGGTCGTAAGGGCGCACTCTGCCTTGTGGATCCAGAACTATTGCGCTGGCGCTATGGGGATTGCCCTTCTTGATCACATCATTGCGGTAAGTAAGCTTTGTGCCAGGCTGGAGCACCAGGAAGTCATGGCCTGAAAGGCGCTTGCGATCCACTTGGCCCTTTTCGAGCTTGAAAGAGCCGGAGAGCATGCCTTCGTTGTTGTGCCACTGCAGACCATCCCAGTCGGCAGCTGTCAGTCCAAGCCATTGCTGCGGACATGAGTCTTCGATTTCGGGGAATATCTTCACATTCCAGATCGCGCCAGGAAAGCCGGCTTTCTGGCCGTTGAGAAACTTGATGCGCACATATTGAGCCTTGGCATCGCCGAAGTCCACCATTGGGCTGCCTGCGAGATGGTTGTCGCGCTTGTCGGCAAACACTGTCCAATTTTGGCCGTCGAGCGAGGTCTCGATCAGATACTGATAGAATTGCGTGCCATATTCCCACTGTGTCCAGATTGTCTTGAAATCCTTGGGTTCACCCAGATCAATTTCTATCCATTCTTGGCCGCAGGTAAGGGGGCGCCACAGGGTGCCGTTGTTGTCATCCACGGCATATTCGGGCTTGAAATTGTCATCGTAGTACGACGAGGCCTTTACCTTTGCTTGGTAGGCTATATTTTCGCTCTTTAAGACTGAGGGGGCTAAGGTACCGATTCCTTCGTGAGTCGGCACTACGGGCTTTATGTTGCCCTTCTTGTCAAATTCGAGTTTGTCGAGGCAGAGCTGACGGTGAAATCCTCGATTGCTGTGAGGATTGTCGTGACGATGATATAGGATATAGTAATCGTTGCCATCTTGGAGTATGCTATGGTGACCCGGACCATGCACAGTGCCGTCGGCATTGGTTTCCAGGATGCATCCCTTGTATGTATATGGGCCCATTGGATGCTTGCTTGTGGCGTACTGCACGCGGTAAGTGTCATCATGGCAACTGCCTGATGAGTACATGAAATAGTAAGTGCCATTGCGCTTGATTACGAATGGAGCTTCAAAAAAGTCGGTAGCTTCGGTATTGGGAATAAGGCGCGTCTCCGAGAATGTCTTCATGTCGGGATTGAGCTTTCCCGCTCCGCATCCGAAACCAGGGTAAATGCCCCAAGTGCCCCAATACATGTACACGCTGCCGTCATCGTCGACAAATGTCTGTCCATCGAGTGTGATGGCATTCGTTACGAATCGGTCAGGCACCAGTACAGCCTCGCTTTCGCCCAATACATTGGTCCAGGGGCCGCGAGGCGTTTCGCCCACGCCGAGGTGCAGCTGGCAGGGCTGGCAGTAGAGATAGTAGTATTTTCCATCGTTGGCGCTTTGCATCACATCGGGAGCCCATATCCAATGGCTGTCAGGCCAATTCATGGGCATGAGGGTCCAGTTGACAAAGTCCTTGCTGGTCCATAGCTGGGCGGGGCCGAATCCGGCGCCGCTGCCGTCGGTGGTGGCATAAATGTAATAGTCATCGCCAAATTTTTTTACCGTGGGATCGGCGAAATATCCCGGGATTACTGGATTCATGGCGCCCGGTGCGTCGTATGGCACGTCGGCGTAAGCAGAAAGAGCCATTAATCCCATTACAATCAAAACCTTACTTTGCTTCATGATATTATTTTTTTGGGTCTTCATCGTCTTCATGGTCTTCATGGTCTTCCGTCGAATCGACGATGAAGACCTGAAGACCATGAAGACCCCGAAGACAAACTACAGCTTATGCAGCTTGATGGCGAAACCGCCGCCTGATGCCATGTTGATGCGCTCCTTGCTGGTGGGAGTCACGCGTCGCACGGTGCGTAGATAATCCTCGGCATTCTTGTTGGCGTTGGGTCCGTCGGTGAAGAGGGTCATCTCGTAGTTGCCGTTGGGCAGGAAGCCCAGGCTGAGATGGAGTTCGCGCTCGTCCCAATTGGTGAGACCGCCGATCCACCAGTCGTTGCCGTGACGGCGCGCTGTGACGATGTACTTGCCCAATTCTCCATACAGCACGCGGGTCTCATCGATGGTGTTAGGCACGCCCACCATGAATTCCACGCATTCCTCTTCTCCCTTGTAGTTGGTGGGAGCGTCGCAAAGCATGGTGAAAGGCGAGTCGTAGACAATGTATGTGGCGAGCTGGTGGCAGCGAGTGCCCATGCTCATGGGATGGTAATAGTTGGCATGCCAGCCTTCCTTGGTAGCATTTGTCATGGCGCCGGGAGTGTAGTCGACCGGACCTGCCAGAAGGCGAATGAATGGGAAGGTGACATCATACTCAGGCATGTTCTTGGCAATGTCGGTCCATTTCACTTCCTCCATGCCGAAGACGCCCTCGAAGTTGATGATGTTGGGATATGTGCGGTTGATTCCGGTAGGCTTGTAATAGCCGTGATAATCGAGGAAGAGCTGATATTTGGCGCACATGTCGGCGATGCGGTATGTCATCTCCACGGCTGTCTGATCGTCGCGGTCGAGGAAGTCGACCTTGAATCCCTTTACGCCCATGGCCGAATAGGTCTTGCAAGCCTCTTCAAGCTGAGAATCAAGCACATTGAACACTGTCCAGAGCACGATGCCCACGCCTTTCATCTTGCCATAGTTGATGAGCTGGCGCAGATCAAGATCGTCGATCACAGTGAGCATGTCGCCACTCTTGGGATCGTACCAGCCTTCGTCGAGCACCACATATTCTATGCCATGCTCGCTGGCGAAGTCGATATAATATTTATATGTGTCCATATTGATGCCAGCCTTGAATGGCACTCCTTTCAGGCCCCAGTCGTTCCACCAGTCCCAAGCCACCTTGCCGGGCTGTATCCAGCTTGTGTCCTTGATGCGGCTTGGCTCAGCCAAGGCATACACCATATTATTCACTGGCATGTTGGTGTCGGACACGGTCACTGTGAAGATGCGCCAGGGGAAGGTGCGCACGCCCTTGGTGCGGGCTATGTAGTCCATGCCATTCTTGACATAGAGCTGCTTGCGCCAGGGGTAGTAAGCCTGATCCTTGGGGTAGGGTGCGAATTGGCCCACGAGACTTAGGCGAGTAGTGTCGGCCTTGAGCCACATGCCAGGATAGGCATTGAGATCGCTCTCGGTGATGGTCATCTTGATGTCGAGCGACCCCATGGGGTAGGCCACAGTCAGCGGCAGGAATGCGAGCTTGTCCTGTGCATGGCTAAGATTGGTGTGGTCATACACATTCTGGAAGGCCATGGCCATGGGATTCTCGTCGTTGGTGGAGTAGGGGATCCAGCATTCGCGATCGCCCGAGATGTTGTATTGGGCTGTCTCGTTGGTCACGATGATTTCCTGCGGATTCTTTCCTTTTTTATAATTGGTCACATATCTGTAAGCCACTCCCTGATCGCTTGCGATCACATCGATGCTTACGCCGTTGTTGAGGTTTACGGTCATGCTCTTGTATTCGAAAGCGAAGCTTGACTGGCGGTAGAAAGGCGAAGTGATGTAGTCCACCTTTTTGCCCTTATTCTTTACGCTCTTGATTTTAGGAGCGTTTTTCTGTCCCTGGATTTCGAGCCCTATGGGCGAGGGTCGAAGCATGGGCATGATCAGATACTTTAGCTCGAGATGAAGACCTCCGTCGTCGCTGATCACGACAATGATGTTGTCGTTGGGCGATGTGAGCTTAGCGCTCTTGGCCTCGGCATTGTTCATCCCGAGCAGAAGCGCAGCTCCCAGCAGAAGAGGTTTGAATAGATTACTCATGTCTTTTTTCATTAGTAATGCAAAGTAAGTAAAAATATGTAAGGTTTTGATAATACAAAAGTGCAATCAATAGAAATTTTATGCAAAGTTACAAGAAAACTTGAAAAATGGACAAAAGTTTCATACATTTGCACAGATTTTTTCATCAATATGCTAATGAATGTCTAATTTTGTGCAACCTTATTAAAAAGAGGGACTGAATACGCAAATATTCAATCATTTTCACATAACTTTCTTTAACATTTGCCTTACCATCCATGAAGAAAATCGACAAGCTTACATTGGCAGTCCTCGCTGCCTCGGCCCTGGCAGGTTGCAGCCAGCAGGCACAGGTCTACGAGGCGCCTGATGCTCCGATACAGGAGGTGCCATTCACACATGTGCGCATTTCCGACAGCTTCTGGGCCCCGCGCATTGAGGCGAATCGCACTGTTTCGATACCCTCGGCATTCCATGAATGCGAGGTCAACGGCCGATTCGACAACTTTGCCATTGCGGGCGGCCTCAAGAAGGGGGAGCACAGGGGCGACTTCTCGTTCGACGACACCGACCCCTACAAGGTGATCGAGGGTGCCAGCTATTCCTTGGCTGTGCAGTATGATCCAGACCTTGACGCATATCTCGACAGCGTGATCGGACTGATTGCCGCTGCTCAGGAGCCCGACGGATATCTCACCACCTGCGTCACCAACAAGTGCAAGCGCCTGAGCGGATGGTGGGGAAGCAGCCGCTGGGAAAAGATCAACAGCCACGAGCTCTACAATTGCGGCCACCTCTATGAGGCTGCCGTGGCTCACTATCTGGCCACGGGCAAGCGCAATCTCCTGGATGTGGCCATCAAGAATGCCGACCTCGTGTGCCAGGTATTCGGTCCCAACGAAGGCCAGAAGCACGTGCCTTCAGGCCACCCGATCGTGGAGATGGCCCTGGCAAAGATGTACAAGGTCACAGGCAACGAAAATTACCTCAACACAGCCAAGTATTTTGTAGAGGAGACGGGCCGAGGCACCGATGGCCATCGGCTCAGCGAATACAGCCAGGATCACAAGCCAATACTTGACCAGGAGGAAATCGTGGGCCATGCTGTAAGGGCCGGATATCTCTATTCCGGTGTTGCCGATGTGGCATCGCTCACCAATGACACTGCTTATTTCAACGCTCTTGAGCGCATATGGGACAATATGGCCGGCAAGAAGCTCTACATCACTGGCGGTATCGGATCGCGCGCCCAGGGCGAAGGCTTTGGCCCCAACTATGAGCTCAACAATCACACCGCTTATTGCGAGACATGCGCTGCCATTGCAAATGTGTATTGGAACTATCGCATGTTTCTTGCCACAGGGGATTCAAAATATGCCGACGTCTATGAGCGCGCCCTTTATAATGGCGTGATCTCAGGCGTGTCGCTCAGCGGCGACAAGTTCTTCTACGACAATCCGCTCGAGAGCATGGGTCAGCATGGCCGTGAAAAATGGTTTGGCTGCGCTTGCTGTCCGGGCAATGTCACTCGATTCATCGCCAGTGTACCTAATTACATGTATGCCACTCAGGCCGACGATATCTTCGTGAACCTCTACATCCAGAGCGAGGCTGACATCGCCACCGCTAACAATAAGGTGCGCTTGGCTCAGGAAACAGCCTATCCTTGGGATGGCAGCGTGAAGCTGACTGTCAACCCCGACAGCGTGGGCACCCAGGAATGGGCCCTTCGTCTGCGCCTGCCCGGTTGGGCTCAGGATGCTCCCGTGCCTACCGATCTTTACAGCTTTGTCGACAAGCCGTCGGCTCCCATCACGATCAAGGTTAACGGCGCCCGCACCAATGCAATGACTGGCAACGGCTATGCCACTGTGCAGCGCGTATGGCAGCCTGGCGATGTGGTGGAAATCAGCATGCCTATGGATGTGCGCCAGGTGCGCGCCATCGACAGCGTGGCCGACGATCGCGGCAAGCTGGCCATCGAGCGCGGTCCGGTGATGTACTGTCTCGAGGGAATAGATCAGGCCGACAGCACAGTGTTCGACAAATTCATCGCTGCTGGCACCAAGATGGAGAGCGCCTACGAGCCCGACCTGCTCAATGGCGTGGTTACCCTCAAGGGCAAGGCCCAGAAGAAGCTTGCCGATGGCACATCGCAGGAGGTTGAGTTCAAGGCCATCCCTTACAGCACTTGGAATAATCGAGGATCGGGCCACATGACAGTGTGGATCCCTGAGAATGCCGAGACAGCCACTGCCGTGCCCGCGCCCACTAAGGCCAGCCGCGCTCAGTGCTATCAGCTGCCTACTGAGGCTGCTACCGACACCCCCGACGCTACAAGCAATGTGCAATGGGCATGGGGATACAATGACCAATGGGAACCTCAGAGCAGCGCCGACACCAGCAAACCTTACCATTATTGGTGGCTGCGCCGAGGAAGCCTCGAGAATGTGTGCTACAAGTTTGACGAGCCCACCGAGGTAAGTTCAGCCGATGTGTACTGGCTCGACTTTGACCATTACGACGGCAACTATCGCGTGCCTCAGAGCTGGAAGCTCTATTACAGCGATGGGGGCAAGTGGAAGGAAGTGGCCGCAACCTCGCCTTACGGAGTAGAGAAGGACAAGTACAATCATCTCACCTTCAATCCAGTCACCACCACAGATCTCAAGCTTGAGGCTCAGCTTCAGGATGGAGAGAGCGGAGGCGTGATCGAGTGGAAGGTCGATTAAGAATATGAAAAAGAAAAATACCTTAAATTATTCACTTACCTGATTTTTTATGAAAAGAAAAAATCTATCACAGCGCAGTGGGCGCTGGATGTTGGTGGCAGCCTTGCTTTGCTGCGGAGCCCTCAGCGGCTATGCAGTGGAGGCAGCTCAGCCAGCTCCCCAGAGCCAGCAAGCTGCAACCGTGACCCAGACCGGTACGGTTGTCGACAATTTCGGCGAGCCCGTGATTGGCGCCGCCGTCACACCCAAGGGCACAAGCAACGGTGTCAACACCAACATTGATGGCGAATTCTCCATCAAGGTGCCGGTGGGAACAGTGCTTACAGTGTCATGCGTGGGTTATGTACCTGTTGAGGCAGTAGTCACTGGCCAACCTCTGAAAGTGACTCTGAAGGAGGATTCTCAGATTCTCGACGATGTGGTGGTCATCGGTTACGGCACACAGAAGAAAGCCGACGTGACATCGGCTGTGTCGTCGGTTAAAGCCGAGGACTTCAACATGGGTAGAATCGGCGATGCTGCCGAGCTCGTAAAGGGCAAGGTAGCCGGTCTGTCGGTTGTAAACTCGTCGGGTAATCCTACCTCCTCGTCATCCATTATGCTCCGCGGTGTGACTACCGTGATGGGCAGCCTTACCCCTCTGATTCTTATCGACGGCATAGAGGGCGACCTCGATACTGTGGCTCCTGAGAACATCGCTGAGATCGATGTGCTGAAGGATGCATCGGCTGCCGCCATCTATGGTACCCGCGGTGCCAACGGCGTAATCCTGATTACAACCAAGAGCGGACGCCGCGAGCAGAAGGCTGTTGCCAGCTATAGCAACTACTTTGCATTCGGCAAGTGGTCGAAGAAGCCCGACTTGATGGACACTCACGATGTGATCAATGGCCTGACTACCCAGACTTACGAAGGCTACGACACTGACTGGATCGATGCCATCAGCCGCAAAGCCAGCTTCAAGCACAATCATAGCTTCCAGGTATCGGGCGGTGGCGCAAATTCTACCTATTCGGCCAATGTGACCTACATGAAGGACGAGGGTATGATTATCAACACCGACAATGAGAGCTTGAAGATGCAGATGGACTATACCCAATATCTGTGGAACGACATTATCAAAGTCAACTTCAACTCCCTGATTTCTCGTCAAAAGTACTCGGCAGCCAACGGCAACGCAGACTTTGCTTTCCGCCAGGCTATGGTGCACAACCCATCTGAGCCGGTGTACAACGAGGATGGCAGCTACTATGAGAATTTCTCGAAGTATCAGTACTACAACCCAGTGGAAATCCTCAACGAGGTTGAGGGTAACACCCGCGTGCGCTTCTGGCAGATGGTCGGCAATATCACCGTTGAGCCTATCAAGGGATGGCGCACCAATGTGATGCTGTCGTGGAATGAGACTAACAGCACCAGCGAGACTTGGACATCGCCTCGCTATTGGAGCTTGGCTCAGCAGAACGATTACAATGGCTACGCCAGCAAGGGCGAAGGCAACTCTACCAGCAAGTCGATTGAGGTGACATCTAACTACAACAAGAATTTCAACCGCGTGCACCGCTTTGATGCCATGGTAGGTTACAGCTATCTTTACAACCAATACGATGGTTTCGGAGCAGGCAACGGCAACTTCTCTACTGAGGTATACAAGTACAATAACTTAGGCAATGGTACATTCCTCACCGAAGAGGATCGTCACGCTTCAGTATCATCATACCGCAATGACAACAAGCTCGTGGGTTTCTTTGGTCGTATAAGCTACGGCTATGACAACCGATACAACATCCTCGTTTCTCTCCGTCATGAGGGTTCTTCTAAGTTTGGTGCCAACAACAAATGGGCTACCTTCCCATCAGTATCATTAGGCTGGAATATCATGAACGAGCAATTCATGAAGAGCACAAGCGCTTGGCTCAACAATTTGCGTCTGCGCGTTGGTTATGGCAAGACTGGTGTGATTCCCAGCGACTCCTACATTTCGCTTTACAAGTACGCTTACGACAACTATGGCGATATCATGAACATGGAGGGTGACTGGATCAAGAGCCTCAAGGTTTCGCAAAACATGAATAAGGACCTCAAGTGGGAGACCACCCATGAGTGGAACTTTGGTGTTGACTATGGTTTCTTCAATGATCGCCTGAGCGGTGCTATCGATTTCTACATCAAGCAAACCAATGACCTGCTCTATGACTACGCAGTGCCTGTGCCGCCAAACTTGTACGACGTGACCACAGCCAATGTGGGTAAGATTCGTAATACTGGTATCGAGTTCATGGTCACTGGCATCCCCGTGCAGACCAAGGACTTCCAGTGGACTACCACCGTCACTCTCTCGCATAACAAGAACAAGCTTCTCAGCCTTGAGAACGATCTGTATGAGACCGACAACTTTGTAGAACTTGGCGATGCTGGCGATCCCATTTCCACTCCTACTCACTATATGGAGGTTGGCACCGGTTTTGGTGATTTCTGGGGCCTTAAGTTCGCAGGCTACGATAAGGATGGTTACGCATTGGTAGAGGTTAAGAACCAGACTACAGGCGAATGGGAACTCCAACCCTTCTCAACCGACCTCAACGTTATCACTAACCGCCAGAAACTTGGCAATGGTATGCCAAGTGTTTATTTCGGTTGGTCCAACCAGTTCTACTACAAGGGTTTTGACCTTTCGATGCAGTTCACTGGCCAATTTGGTTTCGATATTCTGAATCTATCGCGTGCTCACTACGAGAGCAAGTCAAAGGGTTACAACTGCTTCAAGAGCGCAGGCGACTGGCATCCCGCTATCAACCTCGACCGCACACCCGTGCTCGACGCAGATGGCAACCAGGTATACGTAAGGTCGGCCAGCTCATTGAACCCCGGCTTCTGGAGCGATCATATCGAGAAAGGCGACTTCTTCAAGCTCACCAACTTGAATATTGGTTACACTATTCCGTTCAAGGGCGCAGTGACCAAGTACATCGAAAAACTGCGTATCTACGGCGCTGCCACTAACCTTTTCTGCATCACCAGCTATTCAGGTCTGGATCCTGAGGTTAGCAACTATTTCCGCACTCCTGGCGTAGATGGCCGCGAGAAGTATCCTACCATCCGCACCTACACAGTAGGCATGCAATTAACCTTCTAAATCTCTGACTGCGATGAAAAAAACAATAAAAAACGTAATGACTGGGGCGTTGGCAGCTGTCATGGTGGGCTTTGGCGCTTCATCGTGCACGAATCTCGATGAGACTCTGTACGACGAGCTCAACGACACCAACGTAGACCTCACCAATGAGAACGACCTGAATGCTCTGATGGGCCAGGCAATCGCCCAATTCCGCTTCCTGAACATGGCATACTGGGGCCTGCTTGAATTCGAGGAGTGCACCGATGTGTATGTGATTCCTAACCGCGTGGGCCAAGGCTGGGGCGCCCAGTATCTGACACTTCACCACCATACCTATGAATATGGCTTGGAGCATGCATATGTAAGCTGGAACTACTGCTACACCTGCATTGGCTACTGCAACATGGTGCTTGATGCTATGGCCGAGGACAACCCTTATCGCGGCCAAGTGAAATTCTTCCGCGCACTGGCCTACTATGTGCTGCTCGATCTATATCGCAATGTGCCATTCATCGACACTTCTGAGCTTGAGCCAGGCTTTCTGCCCGAGCAGATTGCACCTTCGGAATTATTTGCTTGGATTGAGAGCGAACTGATTGAGGCTCGCGACAACCTTACCACCGAGAAGATCTTCGGCTGGGGTAACAAGTATGCTGCCTGTATGGCTCTTGCCAAGCTGTATCTGAATCGTGGCGTGTATCTGGGCCTGAGCGACAATACCGAGGGCTATGAGAAAGCTCTTGCCGAGGTCAACACCATCATCAATGAGGGCGGCTACAGTCTGGCTCCCAATTATCTTGACAACTTCCAAGAGAGCATTCAGGATAGCCCGGAAATCATTTTAGCAGTGCCTGAAGATCGCACCCACGCTGCTCACTGGCAGCTCTTCTCAATCTGCTTCCCCGACGAGGCTAAGGCAGCCTACGGCTCCACCTGCGGTGGCTGGAATGGCTCATGCGCAGTGCCTCAGTTCATCGATACCTACGATGCTGATGACCAGCGCCTGACCGACACCTGGGCAATCGGTCTGCAGTACGAAGCTGTGAAGAATGCCGATGGCTCCTATTCAAAGGGTACTGCTGAAAACAGCACTCCGATCAAGGCTGCCATGCATGCCACAGGTGATGGCATTCTCGACTTTACCCGCAATGTGCACTCGGCTGACAACCCCGGAGCTTTCTGGCAGGAGGGCTGCCGCTTGCACAAGTTCGCGATTGCCAATGATGGCACCGACAAGGGCACTTATGCCGATGACTTCGCTTTCTTCCGCTATGCTGATGCTCTTATGATCAAGGCTGAGTGTCTGCTGCGCCTGGGCAAAGACAAGCAGTTGGCTGCTGACCTGGTGTCGCAAGTGCGCCAGCGCAATTTCTCATCCAATCCCAGCAAGGCTACCCGCACTGTGGCTCAGCTCGAGGGCGGAAGCTGTTATGCTTATGGTCACGAAGAGTGCACTGTAGCTGATCCTGATGCTCCCGGATGCTGGAACGACTGGTCCACCTGGATTACAACCTACGAGGGCGGCGATGACATTGAGCTCGGCGGCCTGCTCGACGATCTGGGCTGGGAATTCGTATATGAAAACCACCGTCGTCAGGACATCATTCGCTTCAAGATGGCCGATGGCCGCTCTGTATTCACGGGCAAGAGCTGGTACTGCAAGGATGCTGATCCCGACAACCACGCTGAAATCTTCCCGATTCCGGAATCGGCCATGAAGGCTAATGTGAAGCTGGTACAAAATCCTGGCTATGCCAACTAACCTTAAACACCTAAGAAAATGAAAAAATTATTCTATACAGCGGCTGCGCTCTTCCTCTTCATCGCCACGATGGTGAGTTGCGGAGACAACGACGACTTCTCTAAGCCCCATGTGCTGACAGCTGAGGAAATCGAAACCATGCGCATTCAAGACAGTATTGCCGAAGCCGCAAAGAACACGATCAACGCCAACCTGGTGCTTACCTACGATGTCGTGCTCAATCCCGATCCCGACCTATATGCTGGTAAGAACGTTGATGTTGACATGCAAGCCATAGCTGATCTTTTTGGCATGAGCAAGGAAGATCTCCTCAACGGCCTTCTGATTACTTTGGGTGAGGATGTCACTGGTCCGTCGATCACAGTATTCTGCATCCAGGGTTCTACCCACGCTGACAACATGTCAGGCTCAAATACCAACTCATGGGGCCACTGGTTCAATGCAGATGGCGATCTTACTGACTGGGCTGGCACTGAATCGCTGGCATATGTCTACACCGAGTATGATTTTGACGACGAGACCATGTATGTGGCTCAATACCCGGGCCGCATTGAGATCGGTCAGAAAATCACAATCATCGAAGGCCTTAAGTATCAGGATATGAGAGTAGCAATTGTGTTCAATATAAGTGTTGAAGAGGAGGCTGGAGTCGAAGCCACGATTGTGAACACTCAGAATCTGGAAATCACTTTGCCTCAGAATCCTGCAAGCTATGATCCCACTGGCTTGAAGTTTGACTTGGCTCAGACTCTTAGCGATATCGGCGCTTCTTCGCTGAGCGATGAAAACTTGGTAACTTACGATGCAGATGGCAAGCTTGTGCAAAGCCTCAACGCTGACTGTGGCTTCTGGATGGACAAGAATGGCTACAAGGGCTCGTGGGGCGAAGATGCTGGCGCCTGGCTCTCTTATGGCATGGAAGGAATTGCCGAAGATGAGATTGGCGTATGCTTGATGCCTGGAGCTAATGAAGAGGGCGATGTCTATGTAATGGAAATCGGTTTCTTGAACAATAATAAGATCGAGCTCCTCCACATCACCATCAATGTGGGAGCTGCCACGGTGATCGAAGCTGAAGTTGTGGGCCGTCAGGATCTCGAGGTGAGCGTCGCTCCCGATAACAACTATCTCTATACTGCTACGGCAGTGCCCTTCGACTTGGCTAAGACTCTTGCTGACACAGGACTTACGGAAATCACCACTTCCAACCTTACCGCTTATGATATGGATGGCAATCTGATGACATATTGCAATGCCGATGGAGGTTTCTGGTATGATAAGAGCGGACCGGTAGGAAGCTGGGGCGATGATGCCAGCGTATGGATTTCTTATGGACTCACTGATGATCCCGCCACTATTGGCGTGGCCCCCATGCCTGGTGCTACTGCAGTTGGCGAAGTTTACGAGCACGATTTCTATATCGTAAACGAAGACAAGATGGAGCAGCTTCACATAACAGTATATATCACTGAGTATGAGGATCCTGAGGACAAGCCCGGCACTACTCCGGCCGACGCCGAAGTGGATGTTGAACTCAATATCGAGTGGGCTGATTGGTGGCCGGATGACTACTTTGATGTCCGCGACCTGGTGCGCAACGCATTCAACCTTACTACTCATGAAGTGATGGAGGCCCTCAACAATGATGAGCTGAAGGTTTACCTCAATGAGATTGGCGATGGCGTGCCCGCTTACAATGCCAACCATGGCGAATATTGGATCAATGCCGAGGGTCAAATCGACGAGGTAGGCTATCCTGATGCTCCTTACTACACTGGATTCTACACCGATGGTACCACTTACATCGAGGTGGGCGCCGGCATCAACTCTGACGTAGTGGCCAACGAGGCTGCAACCTGCAGCTACAAGCTGATTGCCCTCTACCAGGGACATACCGTTACGTTCAATATCACCCTTAATCTTACACCGGGTGAAGAGACTCCCGCAGAGGCTCCTGCCCGCAAGATGGTACGTGAAAGCAAAGCTGGTAAATTCTATCGTCGTTAATAGTAAATATTGATAATCAGCCACGTCGCTTTTATGTGGCGTGGCTGTATTAACTTTCCCATTATTATGAAAATTGAATTTCACAAACTCTGGAAATTGCTGATGGTGCCATTATTGCTTGTGCCTTTTGTGGGGTGCAGTGATGACGACGATGACACTCAGGAGCTCAAAGGAGCCGCGCTGACTATTGACGAGGCTTATTACAACATCAATGTAGATGCTACCGAAACTTTCTATTCATTCACTTTTACTGCCAATGCTGTATGGAAAGCTTCTGTGGAGGATGTGACTGGAAGTTGGTTTACTTTGCTGACCACTTCAGGCACTGGTGGCACCAACCAAGCTATGAAGTTTGAGTTCACAAAGAACACCGACAAGGATTCTCGCTCGGCAGTGGTGAAGATTGCTTGCGGCAGCGATGTCAAGACCATAAACTTTACTCAGGCTGGCACAAACCGCGAGATGATGACTGAGGCTGATGTGCCCAACTATGATAAGTTCTATTATCCCGGCGATGCAAGCTACACAAAGAGCAAGGAGTCGATGTTCTACAGCGACAGCTCATATGGCTGGTACCATTACAAGCAGAGCGACCACTTCTTCGTGTTCTGGGACAAGCAGTTTGGCGACGATCCCAACAGCAGCGACGTGCCAGAGGAACTGCGTGTCGATATCGATGATCTCTTGGCCAAGGCCGAGGGTTTCTACAAGACCAACATAGATATTCTCAAGATGGCTGAGACGGGCCAGGGCAAGAGCTACCTCGACCAGTACAAGATGCAAATATGGCTAATCTACAGCACTGGCTGGGTGGCTACCGGTTCGGGTTACGGCGACACAATCGGAGCTCTGTGGGTTACACCGAGCACTTGCAAGCCGGTAGGTTCTACGATCGCTCACGAGATCGGCCACTCGTTCCAGTACCAGGTATATGCTGACCAGGTTCTCAATGGCGCGCCCGCTGACTACTCTACTGGCTTCCGCTATGGCTGGGGTGGCACTGGCGGCTGCACCTACTGGGAGCAATGCGCTCAGTGGCAGTCGATGTATGACTATCCTTATGAGAAATTCGGTCAGGACTTCAATCCGTGGCTTGTGCATTACCATCGCCATTTCTGCCATGAATGGATGCGCTACCAGAGCTACTGGCTACAGAATTACTGGGTGGCTAAGCATGGGGTAGAGGCTTTCAGCGCAATCTGGAAGGAGAGCGCTTCGCCTGAGGATCCTATCATGACTTACGTGCGCCTGTATTGCGGTGGCGACTATGCTAAGTTCTGGGAGGAGTACTATGACTTCGCAAGTCGCATGGTTACCTACGACATCGATGATGTGCGCCAGTACAAGGATGGCTACTGGAGCCTGTCGAGCAACTACAAGACTTCGCTCTTCGGCATTGGCGATAAGGAGTACCAAGTGGCTTATGCCAGCGTGCCTGAGACATCGGGATTCAACATCATTCGCTTGAATGTGCCCAATGGTGGCGGCGAAGTTAGCGTTGACTTTAAGGCTCTGGCTCCCGGCAGCGCATTGGCCGATGGCGATGCCGGCAATTATCTTGGCACTAATGAGGCTGTAGTTGGTACTACTACAAGGTACAATACCAACAGCGGCAACACAGATGTGAAGTTCTACTATGGCTTTGTGGCTGTGGTCAATGGTTCGGCTCAGTACAGCACTCCGGCCTTCAACGCTGAGGGCACAACTTCGTACAATGTGCCGGCTGGAGCCAGCGAGCTGTATATGGTGGTTGTGCCTGCGCCTGCTACCTACAATCAGCATGCCTGGGACGAGAATGATCTCAATGATGAGACTTGGCCCTACAGTTTCAAGATTAGCGGCACTGATGTATTTGGCAATGTCTATATTGATGAGGACCAGGATCCTCAGAGCATCGAACTGGCCTATACTTTGAGTTGCGATGCAGCGACCGACGGCTATGAACTTGGCACCATCGACTTCTCAGCCAATGGCGATATCGACAAGATAGCTCAGGCATTTGTGATGCAGCCCAGCGCAATCTCGGCTGTGTATGTGGCCAATGCGGCTCCCGCTGAGGGCATTGTGGTGTTCGGCCTCATTCAGCCTGATGGCAATATCACCTACGACTTTACAGCCAACGGTGGCTACTATGTCCAGGCCGATGGCTATGTGGGCAGCTGGGCCAACCAGGATCCCATCTGGGTAGAATACAATGCCGATAACTTCATATTGACATATGGCCATTATCCCGGTATGACTGCCCAAGGCAACACTTACAATCCTAAGCCCTGCCTCGTCTACACAAAGAATGGCGTACAATATGTCGTCACCATCAACCTCACCATGAACTTCTAATTAAACCTCACCATGAACTTCTAATTACAGGTAAGTGTATCCCCTGAGGGGGCCTCCATCTCGGAGGCCCTTTCTTTGTTCTAATCCCCAACCACCTTTCTCTCAATCAATTACCCCAAAGTGTTACAAAAGGGGACAGGCACTTTTTGTAACACTTTTTGATAATCTCCAGTTTTTGTTACAAAAGGGGACAGGTTGCCCCGAGCGTTCTGAAACCGCACAAGCATAACTAATTATAAATCAAAGAATTTAGAATTTGTTATATAGAAGGCACTTTTTGTAACACTTTTGATAATCTCCCATTTTATGCCCCTTCCAGAAACAGGTTGAACCTGAAAAATGTTACAAATTTGACCTGTCCCTTTATGTAACATTTTGGTGGGGAATTATAAGGTAATACCGGATTTGAAGATGGCGAGTTCTTTTGATTGGTTCAATTCATTGCGGGTAGGGGAGCCAGAAGCCACGGCTATAACCTTTTCCCATAGGGCAGCTGTGAGCTCTTCCCAGCTTTGCCCTTCAATAAGCGAACCGGCATTAAAATCAATCCATTGTTACAAAAGGGGACAGGTCAAATTTGTAACATTTTTTGATAATCTACCCTTCTATGTAGGTCCTTTGATTCGAAGTATTTGGAATCTGTTGAGATACGGAAATCTCATTAATCAATTTTTTCTTAAGGCGAAAGATGGTCATCTTATTGATGCCAGTAAGCTTGGAAAGCTGACATACCCCTGCTCCTCGGCGCAGCAGACCTGTCAATAACACCTTCCTATCCGCTTTCGATAAGGTCTTAAGTTTGTCTTCCAGCTGACATCCCACTGCTTGGATAGCCTCTATGATCTTACGGTCGGAACCAGATCCTTGCGCTCTGCGATGTAATAGGCCAATCATTTTATTATTCACAGATTCGTTAGTCAATGCTTTCAATTCTTCAAGCGAGATTTTTCCAAGAGCCACATTGGTGTTGCATATCCTGGTTCGAGATGTGCCGAGATATTCATTCCATGATGAAAATAGATACAGTTCAGGCTTCGCTACCATATGAGCTTTCACTGGATTTTGGTGAATGTAACGCAGGAGGGTGATGAAATATTCATCGTCCTCAACGGGTTCGGATTTATACCTGTCTTGGAATAGATGACCAATGCGGTTGTTGCGTTTGTTGTAGTAACCCACATAGGCACAAGCTAGGGATTTGACCACTTCACCCACTGTGAGATCAATGGGTTTCAAAAGAAGGTGAAAATGATTGTTCATAAACACATAGGCATAGATTTCACATGCAGTTATAGATGGATTGTTCACATCTTTTTGAGAGGGACGGGTAAGTTCCATGAGTATTCCTTCAAACCGAAAGAAGTCGTTTGTGTCATCAAATATGTTTTGGTGGTTGATACCACGCATCATAATGTGATAGATGTTGGATATTGATTTTTCTCTTGCTTTTCTTGCCATGGCATTGATTATTTCTTGTCATGTCGTGAGTATATTTACTTTGGCAAAGATACAAAATTTCATCAAAACCTCAAACTTCTTATCTAAAAATTGTGCAAAGATGATAATATTTGGATTTGAAGAGATCGTGAATGGTTTTCCTTGAAATGCTTTGACTCAGAAAAGCGTTACAAAAGGGGACAGTCCCCAAATGTAACATTTTTTCGCGGGAATCAGGAAAAGCCCGCTATAAGGGAGCGAACTCGCTCCCTTGTCTAATATTGGGTTACCACATTGTCGAGATAGACGATGCGGTTATTTAACCAACTTTGCATGCGCTCGATCTGCAGCCCATAAGTCAATCCAATGGGCCATGTCTGTTGCTCTCGAGTCCAGGCTTCATCATCAACGTATTTTAATGTGTTTTCCCAAGCAATACCTACTAAGGCTTTTACTTTTTTCCACCGATTCTTATAATCGGATACAAATTCTGGCACCATGAATAGATCGCTGAAGAAACCTGGTACGTTATATATCGTGCCCCTATGGGAAGCTGGATCAGTGCCAAGCACTAATTCTTGATAATTGACAAAGAATCGATGACCCGTGTACATGTCGCTCCAATCGAAATCATAGCCACCGTCAAAATCCCATAGAGGCCCCATATGCCAGATATCTCCGTCGATGTCCTTATGCATATACATGGAACGCGGAGCATCCAGTTCCACATTGTAAACCAATTCCTGAATTATAAGGAAATCAATAAAAGATCGAATGTCAAGTAGGGTTTTTACTTCGTCGTATCTGCCATTATATATTGCTTTTTCTAAGAGGGCCAAAACATCTGAAACCCTCGCAATTATTTCAGCTGATGGCTTATCAGGATTCTTCACGCACACCGGCATATGATAGATCTGACTCCAGAAATTGTCAGATTCTTGCGGAGCGAGTTCGGGCCCGTCATCTCTGTCGAGGCTGATAAGGAAACCCCCATTTTCATCTATATTGACACGGCACTTTCCCTGTTGTACTTGTTCGGTGAGCTGGTAAAGGCCATTATATTCCCCATTGAGAATTACTTCAACATAGCGTGTGTGGTTGGTGTAGGGCATATCAAGGAGTTCGCCAAGTTCGAACACGAAAGTGTTCATCAAGTCAGTAGGATCGCGATAGTTGGCTAAAAGCACCCAGCTTTTCCCGCTGCTAAGACCTAGTATTTCTGATTTTTTATCAAGCTTGATGCGATATGGCTTTTTATCGTACCAAAGCCACGAACTATTTCCACGGCCTCGCACACCAGCTGTGCCTTCATAGCACCACTCAGCTGTGTCAGCCGTCAAAGTAATTGTGCATGGCACATATTCTTCCTTAGAAGTAATTTCGATACCATTGGTGTTGATTGAAAGTTGCTGCACACGATATTTGGGAGCTTTCGCCTCAAGCGAATCAGGCTCAGGGATGGGTTCAGGTTCGGGATCCGGATTAACAGGGATGGCTGGCTCTAAAGGTTGGTCGATAGTCTCTGGATCATCTTCACTGCAACTTGCCACGCAAGCAGCCATAAAAATCAGGGTAAAAATGCAATAAAAGTTTTTCATTTTGTTCAATTTGTAACATTGGGTCAATTAGAAGACAGTCTACAAAATTACATAAAATCTCCAAGACTGAGTGTGCATAATTGTTCCACAACCTTCTTCAAGCACAATATTGCCATCTTTTGCACTATTTTCGGATAGGATTGACTATTTCTGAAGAAGGTCGAACCGAAAAGTGTTACCTTTGGGGACTGTCCCCTTTTGTAACAAAATCAAAAAGTGTTACAAAAAGTGCCTGTCCCCTTTTGTAACATTTTTGATGTATTGATGAAATTTTGTATATTTGCCA
>CAYTXF010000045.1:0-25049 GCA_964440745.1 uncultured Bacteroides sp. | reverse complement strand
CCAGCGAACTCGACGCTCTGCTCGACCAAGACGCCTACGACAAACTCTGCGAATCACACTAAATAGGATTTGGGATTTAGGATTTGGGCATTTCTACAACCCAAATCCTAAATCCCAAATTCCAAATCCCAAAAGGATATGAGATACCTGCCACAGACGCCCGAGGACATCGCCCAGATGCTGCAAGTGTGCCACGCACAGGCCCTTGACGACCTGTATTGCGATGTGCCTCAGGCTCTAAAACTCAAGCAGCCCTATCAGCTGCCTGAGGAAATGAGCGAAAAAGAAGTGCGTGACTTTTTCGTCTCCATGCGCTCGAAATGCACCCCGCTGGTGTGCTTCGGCGGCGCCGGATTTTACGACCATTACGCTCCGGCAGTGATCAACGCTCTGATCAGCCGCAGTGAATTCCTGACAGCCTATACACCCTATCAGCCTGAGATATCGCAAGGCACGCTCCAGTACATCTTCGAATATCAGTCGATGATGGCCGAGCTTACCGGCCTTGAAGTCAGCAACGCGTCGATGTACGACGGCGCTACCGCCACAGCCGAAGCCATGATGATGTGCGTGGCAGCCGCCCGCAAGAAGAATCGCGTGCTCATATCGGAGACAGTGAACCCGATCGTGGCCGACGTGTGCCGCACCTATGCCCGCTATCACAAGATTGCCCTGGAGGTGATTCCCGCCAAGGACGGCGTGACATCGCGCGCAGAGTTCGAACTGATGATGGGCGCTGGCGATGTGGCTGGCGTGATTGTGGCCGCTCCCAACTTCTACGGCATCGTAGAGGACTATGAGGGCTGGGCCGACATCTGCCACAAGAACAAGGCGCTGCTCGTGGTTAACGCACCGGCTTCTGCCTTGGCAGCCATCCGCACCCCTGGCGAATGGGGTGCCGACATCGCTGTAGGCGATGCCCAGAGCCTGGGCATGCCCCTCAACTACGGAGGGCCCTACCTCGGCTACATGTGCACCAACAAGGCCCTGATCCGCAAGATGCCCGGCCGCATCGTGGGAGCCACCAAGGATGACAAGGGCCATCGCGTGTTCGTGCTAACGCTCCAAGCTCGCGAGCAGCACATACGCCGCGAGAAGGCTACCAGCAACATCTGCTCCAACCAGGGACTGATGGCCCTGTATGTGGCCATCTACTGCTCGCTGATGGGGCCTGTGGGCCTGAAGCGCGTGAACGAGCTCAGCTGCGCCAACGCTCATGACCTGGCTCAGAAGCTCGAGGCTACCGGAAAGATGCATCTGATGTATCCCGACAAGCCTTTCCTCAACGAGTTCCTGATGAAACTGCCCGAACTCAACGCTCAGGCCGTGGTGGACAAAGCCCTCGAAGCTGGCATCTTCGCCGGCGTGAAGCTTGCCGACGACCTGCTGCTGATCGCAGCCACCGAGATGCAGACCGCAGCCGACATCGACCGCTATGTAGAAATCGTAAAAGCCCTCTGAAGCCATGAATAGAGAATATTACAGCAAGCTCATATTTGAGCACTCGCGCCCCGGGCGCCAAGGCTTCAGCCTGCCCAAGCTCAACGCTAAGGACACCCTCGACAAGGCGCTGCCCGAGCATCTGCGCCGCCAGAAAGCCCTCGACCTCCCCGAGGTCGACGAGCCCACAGTGGTGCGCCACTATACCAATAGCAGCAACAACAACTTTGGCGTTGACACCGGATTCTATCCATTGGGCTCATGCACAATGAAATACAATCCCAAGATCAACGATGAGATCGCTGCCGACCCGGTGATTAGCCGCCTGCACCCCCTGCAGCCGGTATGCACCACCCAGGGCGCTCTCGAAATCTACTACACCCTGCAGCGCGCGCTGAGCGAAATCGGCGGAATGGCCGAGTTCACGGTGAATCCCTTCGCTGGCGCTCATGGCGAACTCACCGGCCTGATGGTCATCCACGCTTACCATGACAGCCGCTCTGACTGGGCTCGCACCAAGGTGCTTGTGCCCGACTCTGCCCATGGCACCAATCCGGCCTCAGCAGCCGTGTGCGGTTATCAGATCGTGGAGGTGAAGAGCCTGCCCGATGGCACAGTCGACGTAGAGGACCTCAAGTCGAAGCTTAGCCCCGAGATTGCCGCAATGATGATGACCAACCCCAACACGGTGGGCATGTTCGAGAAGCACATCCCGGAGATTGCCAAGCTGGTGCATGACTGCGGTGCCCTGATGTACTACGATGGAGCTAACCTCAACCCGATGCTTGGCGTATGCCGCCCCGGCGACATGGGCTTCGACGTGATGCACATCAATCTGCACAAGACCTTCTCCACTCCTCACGGCGGCGGCGGTCCCGGTTCGGGCCCCATCGGCGTGCGTGCCGGTCTTGAGCAGTTCCTGCCCAATCCCCACGTGGTGAAGACCGACGATGGGAAGTACGACGTAAGATTCTTCGACACAGCTCTGGGCCGCGTGTCATCGTGGCTCGGCAATTTCGCTGTCGAAATGCGCGCCCTGGCTTACATCATGAGCCTTGGCAGCGAAGGCCTGATGAAGGTAGGCCCCCTCTCCACGCTCAACGCCAATTACATAATGCAGCAGCTGCGCGACCTGTACCTGCTACCGATCGAGGGCCCATGCAAGCATGAGTTCGTATTCGACGGCCTCAAGGACAAGAGCACTGGCGTGACCACGCTGAATGTGGCCAAGCGTCTGCTCGACTTCGGTTTCCACGCTCCCACGATCTATTTCCCGCTGCTCTTCCACGAGTCGCTGATGATCGAGCCCACCGAAACCGAAACCCGCGAGACTCTTGACCGCTTCATCGCCGTGATGCGCCAAATTGCCAAGGAGGCTGCCGAGCAGCCCGATTTGGTGAAGAGCGCGCCTCACAACACGCCAATCTCGCATCCCGACGACACTGAGGCCGCCCTGCACCCCATCGTAACCTGGAAGGAAATAAGTGAAAAGGATTAACTTACAAGATGCATATAACTTGTAATTTGTAACTTGTAATTTGTAATTTTCATGACCCATACAGATCTTATTATCATAGGCGGAGGGCCCGGCGGCTATGAGATAGCCGCCGAGGCCGCTCGCGCTGGCCGCAAGGTAATCCTTTTTGAGAAGGGCGAACTTGGAGGCACCTGCCTCAACCGAGGCTGCATACCCACCAAGTGCCTGCTGGCAAGCGCCAGCACCGCGCTTGCCGTAAAGGATGCCGCCAAGATGGGCGTGGAGGTAGCCGGTTTTACGCTCCACTACGATGTAGCTACTGCCCGCATGCGCCAGGTGATGGACCAGCTGCGCAGCGGCATCGACATGCTGCTCAAGGATGTGACGGTGATCAAGGCCGAAGCTTCGCTTGCCGCTCACCGCGTATGGCCCAGCGATGCCACCGACCAGCATGTGCCCGTGCCGGAGGCTTGCAATATCCACGACGGTCCTGACGGCGAGGTCACCAAGCTGCCCAGCGTCACAGCCGACGGCAAGGAATATGTAGCCGACCAGATCATCATAGCCACCGGCAGCCAGCCTGCCACTCTGCCCATCGAAGGCGCTCAGCTGGCCATCACCAGCGACGAATTCCTGGCTCTCGACAAGCTTCCTGAAAGCGTGGCCATCATTGGAGGCGGCGTGATAGGCATGGAGTTTGCCTCGATATTAGCCTCTTTCGGAGTGCCCGTAACGGTGGTGGAATTCTGCAAGGAGATCCTGCCGCCTTTCGACAAGGAGGTTGCCAAGCGCTTGCGCACCACTCTCGGTCGCCGAGGCGTGAAATGCGTAGTGGGCGCGGGAGTTACTCGCCTCGAACAGGAAGGCGCCAACACTGCCGTGTACTATAATGGCAAGAAGGGCGAGGAGAAACTTACGGTGGAGACCGTGATCATGGCCGTAGGGCGCCGTCCGGTTGTGCCGGAGGGCTGCGCCGAGGCTGGCGTCAACCTTACCGCGAAGGGCTTCATCGAGGTGGATCCGCTGATGCGCACCAGCGCGCCGGGCGTGTTTGCCGTGGGCGATGTCAATGGCCGCTGCATGCTGGCGCATGCCGCTGCAGCCCAGGCCCGCGTGGCCATGGGCGAGGAGGTGGACATCGATTACATCCCCTCGGCAGTGTTCACTATTCCGGAATGCGCCATGGTGGGCCTCACCGAGGAACAGTGCGAAAAGGAAGGCATCGAGTATCGCGTGGCTAAGAGCATGTTTGCCGCTAATGGCAAGGCATTGGCCATGGGCGAAGGCGAGGGCTTTGTGAAGGTGCTTTACAGTCCGGCCACACGCCTGATCCAGGGCGTGCATATCATCGGTCCGCATGCTGCCGACATCATAGCTGAGGCCACAGCCTGCATGGCCGAGGGTGCCACCGTCGATGATGTGGCCACCGCCATCGTGCACGGCCACCCCACTCTCAGCGAAGCGTTTGCCGCCGCCTGCGCCGCCGCGCACCCCTAAGCGACACCCAAATCCACAAATATCGTGATTTTTATGGAGTCAAATCCATAAAAATCACGTTTTTATGGAGTCAAATCCATAAATTTCCCATTTTTGCATCGAATAAGAGGGGAAAAACACGTGTGATTTTTGAAACGAGAGTGTTAAAAGAGGGGGTTTTTAAAACCTTTTTTGGGGGTTATTGTTTATTTTGGTACAGAGAGAAAATAAAACACACACATTTTAAACTATTTTATTATGAAAAATGCATTACTCTTGGTTGGCTTTGCCGCCATCCTGTCAGCAGGCAGCGCAAGCGCGCAGTCAAGTGCCGATCTTACCAATGTGCCCTGCCACACTACCTATTATACTCTGCCCCAGAACAACTGGTTCATCGAGGTAGGCGGGGGCATCTCGGCAACCTTCGTAGAAAACCCGGAAAGCCGTCACCATCAAATTACCGCTAATTATGGCGTGGGCTTCGGCAAATGGTTCTCACCGTATTTCGCATGGCGCCTCGAAGGACAAGGCGGTGCCAAGCACTGGAACATCAACAACGGTGAGATGGGCCACTTCAAAGCCGCAAGCGCCAACATCGACATCATGTGGGATATGTTCAACTCCCTGGGTGGTGTCAACACTGAACGTGTGTTCTCGATCATTCCATTCATTGGCGTAGGCGCTACTTACGCCTGGGATTATACTCCCACCGACATGATCAACATAGAGAGCCACGGACATGCCAAGAAGAACAATTGGCTCTTCCCAGCCAGCGCCGGTCTGCAGCTGCGCTTCCGCCTGAGCAAATATGTTGACTTCTTCGCACAGGCTCGCGCCACATTCTTTGGCGACAGCTACAACGACTTCGTCATGGGCCGTCCCGTTGACATCGATCTCAGCTGCCTTGGAGGTTTCTCCTTCAACCTCGGCGGCCGCGACTTCCGCAGCTTCAACCCCTGCGAGTACACCGACTATATCCGCAATCTCAACGATCAGGTCAACAACCTGCGTGGCGAACTTGCCACCACAGCAGCAGCCTTGGCAGCAGCTGAAGCCCAGCTCCCCTGCCCCGAAGTGACAGAAGCTGAAGCAGTTGTGATTGAGCAGGCTCCTCTGCTGGCTACAGTGCGCTTCCGCATCGACTCGGCAGTGATCAGCAACGAAGAGAAGGTCAATGTCTACAACGTAGCCGAATACCTGAAGGCCAATCCCGACCAGAACCTCGTGATCACCGGATATGCTGACCGTGACACCGGCACAAGCGCCTACAACATGGCTCTCTCACAGCGCCGCGCACAGGCTGTCTACGACATGCTCACCAAGGAATACGGCATCGATCCGGCCCGCTTGGCAATGGCAGCCGATGGCAGCGACGTGCAGCCCTACGACGTCAACAACTGGAACCGCATCGTGATCTTCTCACAGCCAGAATAAGTCTTTGGTCTTTAGTCTTTAGTCTTCAGTCTTCAGTCTTTAGTCTTCAGTCTTCAGTCTTCAGTCTTTAGTCTTCAGTCTTCAGTCTAATAGATCCCGGATTTGTCAATGAATCCCGTAGGGATTCTTCCGAATAGATAACAAGTGAGCAACCCTATACAAAAATCGGCGCCAGAGGCGCCGATTTTTATGTTATAGGGGATACCCTTATCTATTTGAAAGAAATGACAAAATTCCTTTATTGAGAGTGTAAACACATGATGTAATATATGGGGAAATAAGTTACTTTTCCCTTAACAATGACCTCTCGGCTGTTGGAAAATACTATTGCATTCTTTATATGGTACTCCTCGTTTGTCACGAATCGAGACAGGGCCGAGTGTACTGTATAGTCTTTGCCAGATTTGATTTCCAAGGGCAGAGCTGTGAGATTGTCATAGTCATCCACTAAGAAATCGACTTCTCCATTGGCCTTGTTGTCATAATAATAGAGGGTGTGATTGTGAGCCTTGAGCTCTTGAGCCACTACTGTTTCATACACAGATCCTAAATTTATACTTCGCTCATCGTTTAGGATTGCTTGTACATTGCTCTTGTACAGAATATTGGTCAAGAGCCCCACATCGTTGATGTAAAGTTTGAGTAAATTCTTGCTTGTTGATTCAATCAATGGAAAGGTGGGGTTTGAAATCGCTTGCACTGACAATGCAACCCCGGATGAAATCAAATACTCGAATTCATCTTCATAGTTGTTATATCGCACCCCTTTCTTGTCTTCGATGTCTCGAAATACAATGCGTTTCTTCTTGTTTTCCATCGCTGAAGGAATCATGCGTAGGAGCTTTTGGATTTTTAATCGGTGTTCCAGATCATATTTCGATGCATCGATTCCATATAGAGAGCTGATCTCGGACTGAATGTTGCGCACACGCACTATGTTGGTAGTTTCTAAAAATGAGTTTATGGCTTGTGGCATCCCTCCGACAAGGAGATATTTCTTGAAAAGATCATAAATGCGATTGTGAAGAGATTCTTCCAGAGCCTCTTTCTCATGAAACTTCTTATATATATGGTCAATTACTATTTTCCCAATGCCATTTGCTATCAAAAATTCCTCGAAATCCAAAGGATACATGTCAAGAATGGCTATGCTCCCCAAGGGTATTGATGTTGATTGCTTAAGTGTTATCCCGAGCAGCGAACCAGATGCAATGTAGTGGAATTTTCCATCTTGACGGAGAAACTTTAGCAAGGTGAGCAGATGGGGATATGTTTGAATTTCATCAAGGAAAACTAAAGTGTCTTCTTTGCTGCCCATATTCTCACCTGCCATAATGCTAAGCTGAAGATAAAAATCCTCCAAGGTGTGAGCCCTCTGGAATAGTTTTGGCCCCTCGAAATCTTCTGCAAGATTGATTTCAATGAAATTCTTATACAGTTCTTCTCCAATATGGCGCACTATATACGACTTGCCTATCTGACGCGCCCCCTCCACAATCAAGATCCGATCATCCGATGATTGTAGATGCTCTCGTATTTTGTTCTCTATCTTTCTGAATAACATACAGATAACTTTATTTTATACACTTTTCCATAAGTTTTTACCCTACAAAATTACACTTTTCCATAAAATTTTCCAAATAAAAAATACACTTTTCCATAATCGGAACTCATATGGGAGATCAAGAGGGTTTTATGTGTTTTGACGAGAAACAACGAATTTACGAAAATCAACGAGCCAACGAGAATCAACTTTTTGGCTTGAGCCATAAGGAGCATCATTTGTGATAATCGTATTTGTCAGCGAATCCCGTAGGGATTCTTCCAAATAGACAGCGGATTAACCCTATACAAACAAAAATCGGCGCCAGAGGCGCCGATTTTTATGGTTAAGGGATGTAATTGCGATCTATCTGAAAGAATCCCTACGGGATTCGCTGACCGTCACTTGTCACTTGTCACTTGTAACTTGCAACTTGTAACTTGTCACTTGTCACTAATAACCTACATGTCCCAGACCAGGTACATGGCACCCCAGGTGAAGCCGGCGCCAAAGGCTGTGAGGATGATCTTGTCGCCCTTCTTGAGCTGGCCCTTCTTCTCGTCGAGACAGAGGGGGATGCTGGCAGCCGATGTGTTGCCGTAATGCTCGATGTTCACGAGCACCTTGTCCATGTTCACGCCTGCGCGCTGGGCCACAGCCTCGATGATGCGCAGGTTGGCCTGGTGAGGCACAAGATAGTCGATGGTCTCCACGGTGAGGCCATTGCGGTTCATGACGTCGAGGCTCGAGGTGAGCATATCCATCACGGCATGCTTGTACACCGAGCGGCCCTCCTGGTAGAGGTAATGCTCGCCGGCATCCAGAGATTCCTGGCATGCGGGCTTCACGCTGCCACCGGCCTTCATCACCAGATAAGGCAGGCCAGAGCCGTCGACATGGAACACGCCGTCGATGATGCCTACGCCCTCTTCCTCGGTGGGCTCAACCAGCACGCATGCTGCAGCATCGCCAAAGAGGGGGCAGGTGGCGCGGTCTTGATAGTTGACCATCGAAGACATCATCTCGGCAGCCACCACGATCACCTTCTTGTAGATGCCGCTGGTGACATAGGCGCGAGCATCCTGCAGAGCCACCAAGAAACCGGCGCAAGCAGCCTGGATGTCGTATCCGTAGCAACTGGGCAACTGGCATTTGTGGATAATCACCGAGGCAGTCGATGGGAATCGATAGTCGGGATTAGAAGTAGCGCATATAAGCAGGTCAATGTCTTCAGGCGACACGCCAGTAGATGCCAAGAGCCGTTCTACGGCCTTAGCACCCATCACCGAGCTGCCACCGCCTTCTCGCAGTATGCGACGCTCCTTGATGCCTACTCGCGAGGTTATCCACTCGTCGTTGGTATCCACCATCTTCGACAGCATTTCGTTGTCGAGTATAGCGTCAGGCACGTAGGAAGCGATGCCTGATATGCGAGCATTCAGCATTTTTACAGAGCTTCTTCCTTAACAATAGCCTGACGGCCGCGGTAGTAACCGCATTCGCCGCAAACAGTGTGATAAATGTGCCATGCGCCACAGTTGGGGCAAAGAGCGATAGTGGGCATTGTTGCCTTGTCGTGAGTACGGCGCTTGGCTGTGCGAGTCTTTGATTGTTTTCGTTTAGGATGTGCCATGGTTGTTTATTTTATTTTTTGTTGTTTTTTTCGATTGATCGACTGATCGAGGGATCGATTCTCATTACTCTTCGGCGGTGACCTGGTCCATGTCGTCGATTTCTTCCATCAGTTCTGATTCGAGCTCCGCGTCTTCGTCGTTGGCGCGGGTGCGGTGCTTGCGCAGCAGGGCTGTCATCTGCCTATTGCATTTGCCGAGAGGATGCACATGCTTCATCGGGATTGCCAGAGCCACTGTGTCGTAGATCATGTAGGCGACATTGAGGTTGGCATCCGTCGAGGGGATGACGAGCAGATCGTCGCTATCGTCGTTGTAGTCCTTGCCGTACTCCACCAGGATGCGGTAGTTGGTGTCGATGGGCAGTTCGAGATCGTCGAGGCAACGGTCGCAGAGAGTCGTCACGGTGCCTTGCATGGTGAACTGCAAGTCGTAGCGATCGTGCACCAGGGTAACTTTCAGCTTCACCACCACATCAGCCTGACGAATGTCGGCATTCTCCATATTGGCGAAGAACTGACCATCGAGATGGAATTCAAACTCATGTGTGCCGGCGCCGAGGCTCTTGAGGGGCACGTTGTAAGCTGTAAATTTACCCATAGCTGTTAATCATTGAAAAATCACGCAAAGTTACGGATTATTTCCGAAACCACCAAATAATTTTGGTCTTCATCGTCTTCACCGTCTTCATCGTCTTCACCGAAGACCTCGAAGACCCCGAAGACCCCGAAGACCTCGAAGACCTCGAAGACCTCGAAGACCCCGAAGACCTCGAAGACCCCGAAGACCTCGAAGACCCCGAAGACCTCGAAGACCTCGAAGACCTCGAAGACCCCGAAGACCCCGAAGACCCCGAAGACCCCGAAGACCTCGAAGACTTACTGAAGCCCGCTGACGGCGGCGGTGCGGTCGATCTTCGACACCAGGCCCTGGAGGACCTTGCCGGGACCGATCTCGATGAATTCGGTGGCTCCGTCGGCGATCATGTTGCGCACGGTCTGAGTCCAGCGCACCGGGGCTGTAAGCTGAGCTATGAGATTTCCCTTGATTTCGGCGGGGTCGGTATGCGGAAGAGCGTCGACATTCTGGTATACGGGGCATACCGGAGTGTGGAACTCTGTATGGTCGATGGCCTCAGCCAGTTCGGCGCGTGCGGGCTCCATGCATGGACTGTGGAAAGCGCCGCTGACATTGAGCTTGAGGGCGCGCTTTGCGCCGGCAGCCTTAGCGGCCTCGCAAGCCTTGTCGATAGCCTCAACCTCGCCAGAGATCACCAATTGGCCCGGGCAGTTGTAATTGGCGCACACCACGATGCCGTCGACGGCCTCGCAGATAGCCTCCACCTGCTCGTCGCTGAGGGCGATGATGGCAGCCATTGTGCTGGGATGGATTTCGCAAGCCTTCTGCATGGCTTTGGCGCGAGCTGCTACCAGGCGCAGGCCATCCTCAAAACTGAGGGCTCCGGCTGTGACCAAAGCGCTGAATTCGCCGAGCGAGTGGCCGGCAGTCATGTCGGGCTTGAACTCCTCGCCGAGAGTCTTGGCGAGAATCACCGAGTGGAGGAAGATAGCGGGCTGGGTCACGCGTGTCTGCTTGAGCTCCTCGTCGGTGCCGGCAAACATAATGTCGGTGATGCGGAAACCTAAAATATCGTTGGCCTTTTCAAACATCTCGCGGGCCTCTGCATTGTTGTCATACAGGTCTTTGCCCATTCCTACGAATTGTGCTCCCTGGCCAGGGAAAACATAAGCTTTCATCTTTAAAATCTTAAATGTCTATAAATCGGACTGCAAAGTTACGAATTTTCCAGAAATTTTTTGTAACTTTACGCTGTTTTTGTAACCTGAGGGCCAAAATCTCTCGATTCATAACATTTTTTAATACTCTTCTCACTAATTATACAATAAATTAGGATGTATACAATCATTTTAGCATTTTTAGGGCTTCGGGGCCCGCAGCTCATATTTGTGGCCGTGATTGTGCTGCTTGTGTTCGGCGCCAGCCGCATTCCGCAGATCATGCGCAACCTCGGCAAGGGGCTGCATGCCTTCAAGCAGGGCATCGAGGATGCCAAGGAGGAATTCAACAAAGAGATCACCCCCGGCTCCGGGCAGAGCGCCCAGGGCACAACCAATCAAAAAGAGGCGGAGCGCTAAGAGATGGCCCAAGCTGAGATGAGCTTCTGGGGGCATCTCGACGCCCTGCGCGCCGTGCTGGTGAGGATCGCCATAGCCATCGTGGTGGCTGCCGTGGCTTTTTTCATAGCCATGCCTTGGATCTTCGATCATGTGATCACAGCCCCGTGCAGCGAAGACTTCCCCCTGTACCATGCGCTGAGCTTCATTCGCGGCGACGGCACTTGGATGCCCGACATGGGAGCTGCCGGCTTCCATGTGGAGCTGATCAACATCCAGCTTGCCTCGCAGCTGATGGTACACATGTCGGCCTCACTGTGGTGCGCCTTCATCGTGTGCTTTCCGCTGGTGATCTGGCAGCTCTGGACCTTCATCTCGCCCGGCCTGTATGAGAATGAAAAGCAAGGCGCCGGCCGAGCCTTCGCCCTGGGCAACATCATGTTCTACCTGGGCATGGCCGTGGGATACTTCATCGTGTTCCCCCTGGCTCTGCGCTTCCTGGCCGACTACCAGCTGAGCGACAAGATCGCCAACACCGTGTCGCTCACCAGCTATATGGACACCTTCTTCATGCTGGTGTTGATGATGGGCCTGGTATTCGAGCTGCCGCTGCTGGCGTGGCTCTTGGGCAAGATGGGTCTGCTGCGGCGCAGCTTCTTCGGCAAGTACCGCAAATACGCCGTGTGCGGCATCCTCATCCTGGCGGGCATCATTACCCCCACGAGCGACCTGATGACCCTCTTCCTGGTGTTCGTGCCAGTCTACGCCCTCTGGGAAGCCTCCGCCCTCCTCGTCCCCTCAGACTAACCAAAATCCGCATCAAACCAAGCAAAACAAAAAAAACTCAAACCAAGCAAACCAAGCAAACCAAAAATCCCGGATTCCCGAATCCCCGGCTCCCGATTCCTGAATCCCGAATCCCCGATTCCCGGCTCCCAAAACACCAAATCACCAATCCACCATTCCACCAAATCACTAACCCACCATACCACCAAATCACCATACCACCAAAACACCACTCATGAAATTACTTGTAAGGATACTCATTGCTATAGCACTCGGCATTGGCGCCGGCTACATCTTCCCCGATTGGCTGGCCCGCATCTTCATGACCTTCAACGGACTGTTCTCACAATACTTAGGCTTTATCGTGCCCCTGCTGATCCTCGGCTTCGTGGCCCCCGCCATCGCTGACCTGGGCAAGCGGGCCGGCAGCATGCTGCTGATCACGGCAGGCCTGGCCTATTGCTTCACATTCATGTCAGGCATCTGCTCCTATGCCACCGGAGCCTGGCTTTTCCCTAAAATCATCACCCCCGGCACTGTGGTGCAAGCCACCGAGGCGGCAGCCGACCTGGCCCCCTACTTCGTGGTGGACATGCCGCCGCTGATGGGCGTGGTCACCGCCCTGATCTTGGCCTTCGTGCTGGGCCTTGGCACAGCCCAGGTCGAGTCAGTGCCCCTGCAGCGCGGCCTGTCGGGCTTCCGCGACGTCATCACCTGGGTCATCAACCGCTCGATCATCCCCCTGCTGCCCCTCTATATATTTGGCATCTTCCTCAACATGACCATGACCGGCCAGGTTGGCGGCATCCTGATGACCTTCCTGAAGATCATTATCATCATCTTCATCCTGTGCATCCTCATCCTCATCGTGCAATACTCGATTGCCGCCATCTTTGCCCACAATAATCCCTTCAAGGCCCTGTGGAGCATGCTTCCCGCCTACTTCACAGCCTTGGGCACAGCCTCCTCGGCTGCCACCATCCCCGTGACCCTCAAGCGCGTGATTGCCCTGGGCGTCAACAAGGATGTGGCCGGATTCACTGTGCCCCTGTGCGCTACAATCCACATGTCAGGCTCGACCATCAAGATTGTGGCCTGCGCCCTGGCCCTGATGATTGTGCACGGCTACGACTACAACATCGGCATGTTTGCCGCCTTCATAGCCATGCTGGGCATCAGCATCATCGCGGCCCCGGGTGTGCCGGGCGGCGCCATCATGGCATCTCTGGCCGCCTTGAGTTCTATCTTGGGCTTCAGCGACACCGACAATGCGCTAATGATAGCCCTCTACATCGCCATGGACAGTTTCGGCACCGCATGCAACGTCACCGGCGACGGCTCCATCTCGCTCATCGTGAATGTCATCGCCAAGCATCTGAAGACCGCTCCCACCGCTGAGGCGCCCCAATAGGCAGCCTCAGCCCCTTCCTCCCCCTAAAATTATTCCAAATTCCCTCTCCAGTTGAAAAATTACCTTATCATATTATTAATAATGTTGGCGGCCGCCGGATGCTCGGGACGCCACTCGCTCGAGGTGGATCGCGACCGATTCCCGGTAAAGGGCATCGACGTGTCGTCGCACAACGGCACCATCGACTTTGCCCGCGCAGCCTCCGACACCGTGGTCTTCGCCTATGTCAAGGCCACCGAGGGCACCGACTTCTGCGATGCCATGTTTGAGCGCAACATCACCGCGGCCTCAGCCCAGGGGCTGCTGGTGGGCGCCTACCATTTCTTCCGATTCGACACGCCCGGCCATCTGCAAGCCTACAACCTTCTCAACTCGGTGCAGGAATTCGACCTCGACTTGCCCCTGGCGATCGATGTGGAGGACTGGACCAACCCCGACGACATCCCCACCAACACCGTGGTGGAGCAGCTCTCGAGCATGATCTCTGTGCTCGAGGGAGCGGGCTACGACGTTATCATATACACCAACCAGCGAGGCTACAACCGCTACATAGCCGGATTCTTCCCCGACACCGACATATGGCTCTGCACCTTCGAGGGAGAGCCGCACACCGAGTGGATGCTGTGGCAGCACAGCCATGAGGGGCGCGTGCAGGGCGTAAAGGGCGCTGTCGACGTGAACACTTTCAACGGCACCCTCGAGCAATTCAATGCCTGGCGAGCGGCCCATAAGGCCACGCCCCGGCAAGAAAGCGAATAGCGCACAATAATTCGACTCCTCAGCACGTTAACAATTGTTATGAAACATCTAATCTTCTCCATACTTGCTTTGCTGACCGGATACTCGGCCTCGGCCCTGGCTCTGGACACATATGCCACATCCTCGCGCTTAGCATCAGGCCAATGGGTGAAAATCAGCGTTGACGCTACCGGCCTTTACCATATCTCCAGCGCGCAGTTGCGCCAATGGGGCTTCTCCAATGCAGCCAACGTGCGCCTCTACGGCTACGGCGGCGCTCGCATCCCCGACGCCCTCACAGCCGCCAACTATATCGACGACCTGCCCCTGGTACAGGCCGACTATACCGACCAGGGCATCACATTCTACGGCGTAGGCCCGGAGAGTTGGAACCAAAACAGCTCAAAGATCGCCACCGTGATGGTCAACAATCCCAACACATATTCCGACTATGGCTACTATTTCCTGTGCGAGACCGGCGATGAAGCGCCGGAGATCGCCATGCAGGGCGTGGGCGAAGCCCTCGACACGATCGTAGCCACCACCTATGTGGATCGCCAGCAATATGAATACGACCGCACCTCGCCCGGCGAGGCCGGTTGGCTTCTCGTGGGCGAGAGTTTCAAGAGCCAGTCGACACGCAAAGTCAGTTTTACCGTGCCCGGCGAGACTGGATCGATCGAATGCGGCATCGTGTCAAACTCTACCTCGAGTTCGATCATAAAATTCTCAGTGAATGGCAAGGAGCAGCCCTACAATGCCTCAAAGGCCTTGAATGCCACCACCAACAGTTCGTACATCCACGCCACATACACCCAGGCTGTCGATTCCTTTGCGATAGCCACTACCGACAATGGGAAACTCGAAATAGGCATCACCGTGAACAACGCATCGTCGATGACCGACTGCTGGCTCGACTATGTGGCAGTGAACACCTGCGCGCCCCTGACGCTTGGCACCGCCGGCTGGCTGGCATTTGATGCCAAAGGTTCAGCCCAACTCCAAGTGGGCGACCGCCAGGATGTGATCCTGTGGGATGTCACAAATCCGCAAAAGATCACGCGCCTCAACACCGGGGCCCAGGGCAACAGTCTGGTTTGGACCAATGACTACACGGGCACTCGTTCGTATGCCGGATGGTCGCAAGCCTCAACCGGCAACATGCTAACTCCCAAATTTGTGGGCAACGTGGCCAACCAGGACGTCCACGCGATGACAGTGCCCGACATGGTGATCTTCACCCCCTCGGTCTACAAGGCTCAGGCCCAGCGCCTGGCCCAGATCCACCACGAGGCTGAGAATCCGCTGACTGTGGCCGTGCTCGACATCGAGGAGGTGTACAACGAGTTTGGCAGCGGCGTGCCCGATGTGAGCGCCCTGCGCAAGTGCCTGAAGATGCTTTATGACCGTTCGCAATTCTCAGGCGACTCCCTGCCCACGCTCAAATACGCTCTGCTGATGGCTCGCGCCACCTATGACAACCGTCATCTCACATCGCAGTTCGACGGCTCAAGCACCCACCCCACCATCCCCTACTGGATCAGCGGCGAACGCAAGTCGCAAATCAGCGACAACACAGCCTACGGCACCGACGACTTTCTGGCCATGCTCGGCGATGGCTCCGGCACCAACCTGGGCCTCGACGACCTCTGCGTGGCTGTGGGCCGCATGCCTGTGCGCACTGTCAATGAAGCCAAGGAATGCGTCGACAAACTTGAGAAATACCTGCTGGAAAGCAAGCCCGGCACTTGGAAGAACCATTATATGTTCCTCGCCGACGATGGCAACGACGGCGTGCACGTGACCCAGACCGAAGACATGATCACGGGCCTCCTGGGTACCGAGTCGTCGCAGGCATTCGTGAGCAAGGTGTATGTCGATGCCTATCCCCTGGTGGGCGGAAGTTGCGAAGGCGGCCGCGACGACATGTACCGCATGCTCGACGAGGGCGTGCTGTGGTGGAACTACTGCGGCCATGCCAACAACCACGCTTGGACCAGCGAGAACATGCTCAATTACAACGACATCTGCAATCTCTATCTCTCGAAGATACCGGTGCTGATGGCTGCCACTTGCGACTTCCTGCGTTGGGACAGCAACACCCTGAGCGGTGGCGAGATCATGTGGCATGAGTCGAATGGCGGCACTGTGGCCACCATTAGCGCCACGCGCCCCGTGTACATCACCGACAATGGCTATTTCACCAAGGCCATGGGTCTCACCATGGCAAAAAGGGATGAGAATGGCAACATGCTGCGCCTGGGCGACATCTATCGCGAGGCTAAGAATACTATTCTCAACAGCAGCGGCCACCATGCCAGCAATCCCAACCGCTTGAGGTACGTGCTGATGGGTGATCCGGCCCTTATGCTGCAGATTCCATCCAACATCGTGACGCTCGACAGCATTGGCGACGAGCACGTCGACTCCACCACCCAGGTGACCCTGATGGCCCTGGAGCGCACCACCCTCAAGGGACGCGTCACTGATCCGCAAGGCCACGTAATCGATGATTTTAACGGCAGCGTGGAGGTGACCATCTACGACGCTGAGAAAAGCCGTACGACCTACGGCACGCGCGAAGAGTGCCCGGTGATCAATTTTGAGGTGCATGGCGACAAGCTCTTCTGCGGCGCAGGCACTGTCAAGGATGGCTATTACACAGTGAATGTAGCTATGCCGGGCGAAGTGGCCGACAATTTCCGACCCGCCAGCATCACCATGTATGCCAAGGCCGACAGCGCTGAGGCTGTGGGCGTAAATCGCGACTTCTTTGTCTATGGCTACGATGAAAGTGTGCCTAACGATACCATACCTCCGGTAATCCACTCGCTATATCTCAATCGCGAGACATTCGAGGAAGGGAGCACTGTCAACTCCACCCCGATGGTGATTGCTGAGATCAGCGATGACATCGGCATCAACCTCTCATCGGCAGGCATTGGCCACGAGATGACCATCACTCTCGACGGGCGCCGCACCTACTCCGACGTGTCGCTCTATTACACTCCGTCAAGCACTGGCGAGCCCTCGGGCACCATCAATTATCCGATGAGTGAAATCACCGACGGCGCCCATACCCTGACACTGCGCGTATGGGACACCAATGCCAACTCAGCCAGCAAGACAATAGAATTCAGTGTTTCGGCCGGTCTGGCGCCTGTGATCTACGATTGCTACACCAATGTGAGCGTTGCCAGCGACGAGGTGAAATTCTACATCAGCCACGACCGCCCCGACAGCGAGATCACCGTCACCATCGATGTCTACAGCCTCATGGGCCGCGAGATATGGCAGGGCTCTGTCACAGGCCGCGCCGATTCGTTCATCTCGGCTCCCGTGACTTGGGATCTCACCGATCAGAGCGGACGTCGCGTGCCGCGCGGCATTTACATCTATCGCGCCACAGTGACCGAGGCATCAGGGTCTTCCCAGACGACAGTCTCGCGCAAACTGGCAATAACTGCTCCGCAATGAAAATAGTAAGAATAGGCTGCGGCCTTGATGACATTACAGTGTATCCCGACTCAGCGATGGGTCGGGATACAATGCCTTTATTCCTGCCCGACGGCGAATGGAAAGGCTCTCTTTACTTGGCTTTTCGCCTGAATAGACTTGGAAAGAATGTGCGTGAGAAATTTGCCTTGCGCTATGTCGAGGGAGTATCTGTGGCCTTAGTCCTCGACAGCGAAGAGCCATGGATCTGCATGATGGACAATGCCGTGATCCCTGGCAATTTCCTTGCTTACGATCCGGATTATGACATTGTCGTAAATATTAATGAAGGGGAGTCAATAGTTATTCCGCGAGAGGAGGCTCGCAGAGCCTTGGAAAAGGCCATTGCGGAGATAACCACGGTAGCGACAGTCAAGACCGGCGACATCATCCTCTGCCACACCCCAATCGCCCATTTCCCCCTTATCCCCAACACAAGATTAGCCATCACCCTCAACACCCAGAAAGCCCTGAATCTAAAGGTAAAGTGATTTGGTGGGATGGTGTCACGAATCCCGTAGGGATTCTTCCAAATAGCCATTTGAGTCCTCCCCCCGCACATCAACCCCGGAGGGGTTGTTTCAAAAAATTATCAGACATTTATTTTGGTTAGGAGGGCGACTGCCATGGCGGCGATGCCCTCGCCTCGGCCGGTGAAGCCAAGGTGCTCGGTGGTGGTGGCCTTTACGCTGGCATCGTGGATGGAAATCCCCAGGTCGTCGGCAATGTTCTGACGCATCTGCATGATATGCGGGAGCATCTTGGGAGCCTGCGCCATGATGGTGACATCCACATTCACCGGATGCCATCCTTGCCCTTCAACCAGTTCGGCAACCGCACGCAAAAGCATGCGGCTGTCAGCACTTTCCCATTTTGGGTCTGTATCGGGGAAATGTTTGCCTATATCCCCCAAGGCTAATGCGCCCAAGAGAGCATCCGAGAGCGCATGCAGGGCCACGTCAGCGTCGCTATGACCCAGCAATCCTTTCTCATAGGGTATATCTACCCCGCATATTATGCATTTGCGGCCCTCGACCAGCTTATGCACATCGAATCCTTGTCCAATTCGAAACATGGTGTTTTGGTGGTTTAGTGATTTGGTGAAATCACCTTCTCCCCAGGATGCCTTTGAGGCCGTCCATGTCGAAGGTGAGGGTGAAGCGGAGGGTTTGGTCAAGAGGTGATGACTGGGCGGTGGCCAGCATGTAACTGGCATCAAGACGAAGCACATTGAGGCTGAAACCTGCTCCCATGGAGAAATATTTGCGGTTGCCCTTGAATTCATTTTCATAGTAGTAGCCAGCGCGCAGGAAGAATTGCTCGTTGTAGCTGTACTCAGCGCCTATCGAGAAATTGATCTCGCGCATTTCCTCCTTGAAACCGCCGGGAGCGTCGCTGAACGACTTGAAGATTGCCGTGATCGGCGACATATCCTTCCAATCCTGCAGGGCCGTCTCATACTCGATCTGACCCTCAGCGGTTGACATGTCATAATCCTGTTCGCGCGGACGCGTTGGCACCAGCAACTTGTTGAGGTCAAGGCCGATAGCCAAGTTGTGGTAGTCGGCCAATGGGAACTTGAACACTGTGCCCAACTTGAGATTAGTAGGCAGGAAGGCCGGATCCTCGCCGTCGTTGAACGACACCTTAGTACCCACGTTGCTGATATTCCAGCCCCATGAGAATTGGCACTCGCTGCGTCCGATGATGGGATAGGTGGTGAAGTAACCACTGATGTCGGCAGAGAAAGCCGAGGCGCCATTCTGCTGGTTGCCAGCATAACTGTCGCTGAAGCCCAGAGCCGAATAGATATAGCGCAGCACCACGCCCATCGAATATTTCTCGCTCAGTTTGCGACTGTAGCCCACATCTATCGACATCTCATAAGGATTGAGGCTCTCATAGACATCATCGCCGCCGATGGTGCTGTTGACCTCGCCAAGGCTGAAATAGCGCAGACTGGCGCTGATGGCCTGATTGTCCTCGCTGCCAAGTTTCCAGTAGCCGCTGAGATTGGCCAAGAAGATGTCGTTGACGATCTTGCGCAGCCACGGAGTATAACTGAGCGACAATCCTCCTTCACTATATGCAAAGGCATATTTCGAAGGATTCCAGAATTGCGAATTGCAGTCGGGCTCAGTAGCCGCACCCAAGTCGCCCATCGACGCGCCGCGCGCATCGGGGGCAATGCTCAGCGAAGTCACGCCCGTTTCCACGGGATTGAACTCGCTCTTTTGCGCGTTGGCAGCCACGGCGCAAGCCATGACGCTGACGAGCAACAAATATCTCAAATTGTGTTTCATCTATTGGTCTTTGGTCTATTGGTCTTTAGTCTTTGGTCTTTGGTCAGTTTACTATTTCTACAAAAGGGCATCTACCAAAGATGATAAAGCATAAAACTTATTAGACATATAAAATATTAAAACTTATTAAAAGTGATACTATGATAAAACTACAAATTAGCGATTTTATTGTGCGCAAACGTCGGGTGAGGCGAGGTCAATATCTAAAACTGACAAGCGACTTGGCCGTGTCGCACTCGATGACCAGGATATGGTACCTCCACTGGCTACCGTCAATCTCCAAGCGAGCAGCCTGAGCGCTTGCCACCAAGGCCCAATTCACCAAGTCCTGGCTGCCGTAAACCCAAACCTTAGGCTTTTCCGCGAAGAGGCCCTTGATTTCCAAGGTTTCAACCGGCCCTTCGAACGGGCGGGTGATCACCCGGGTGCCGTCATCCTCATCAGCCATTCCCCAAAGTTGGGATTCAATGTCGTAGATGTATGCCGTAGAGCCAATCACCACCCATAGGAAGCCCGGGAGACTGCCAAGCCTGACGGTATCGGGAAGTTGCGACATGCACTGGAGGCAGCCGCTTATGCATTCAACTTTTGCGCCGGAGAGTAGCTTCACGCCATCCTTGCAAGCGTAGACCACGGACTCTTCAAGGACCCCTATAGCATCTGCGCCAAGAGCACAATCGCGGCTTATCAATTGAGGCGAGCCGTAGCCAGAGGCTGTCCAGCCTACAGCCCATATGCCATCCGTAGCAAAGACATACAGCGGATAGGCACCGAATTGCCCTGCCGACATGGCCTTCAGGGCAGGCACCAGCGCGATGCTCTCTGCCGATCCCACTTCTACGCTGCTATCCATCAGAGTGAGTCGGTCAGCATAGAGCAGTCCCGACCTCAGCACATTGGGTGTGGGATGCCAAGCATCATTGTCGGGTACTACCCAGGCGCCAGAAGGATACTGGGTGTCAGCCTCAAAATCGCTGCACCAATAGGCACCTTGCAACCCAAGATGCGGAGTAAGTGGAAGGCGCCACACATTTACGCCCCAACTGATGACCACGGCATATGCGTCGGGAATGGCGGTAAAGAAATAATGCGGCATCGAGCGGATGGCGCACTGGATGGCGGTGGCATATTCTTGGCCATCGCGACGCGCCAGCACGCATATCTGAACCTGGGCCGAGGATACCGCATCGCAGGCTTGCATGCTGCTGCGTATCTCCAGAGGTGCAAGCTGTTGCTCTTTCCCTCCTATGGCATGCACCCTGCCATTGTAATCAAGCATGCTCGCTGGCTTGAGCCCATAGCTGCCACGGAGCGTGTCTTCAAGTTTTGGGCGCTTCTTCAAGGCCTCAGCCGAGGTGCATGGCACGCTCAGGGTCACTGCGCTGCCTGTCGTCAGCGACGAGATAGGCACAAAGGCGATGTGGTAAAATTCATGAGTGTCAATGATTTCCTGACGCAGCATGGGATTGGGACTGAAAGCCCAGGCCTTTGTTGCACTTATGCCGAGATCGCTCAAAGTATGCTCGCAATAGTCAGTGGCGTTTTCAGCCCAAATTCCTGCCAAGATTTCAGTCGCTGTGGTCGAGGCCATGCCGGAAAAGGTGACAAAGCCGTCGGAGCAAACTGCTTCGGTGTCAAAGGTAGGAATTGGAACCGAACAGAACACATCCACGCCTACGACGCAATCAGCCCACTGCTGGTCGATGCCCTGCAGCACCTGGCACGTGAGGCTGAAATAGCGCATCGACGCATTGCTGAATGTGGTGATCACAGTGTCATCGTTGGTCACCGCAGCACCTAACGCCAAACATGGAGGAAGCATCCAGGGCATCATCAGGATAGGCGATGATAGGGCTGCATGGGTGCCGTCGGTCATGCGCAGGGCATATCTCACTAAGAATGGCTGGTAGAAGAAGCCCCGAGCCTCGATCTGGCTGCTGATGGCCTGCAGCACACGCTTATGCACCGCAGTAGCCGCGCTCAGCCGATTGGCTGCCTCAATGCTTGTGGTGCTGTGCACCGTGGATGCTCCGCTGCCGGGTGAACCGGAGGTTGAAGAGGTTGGCACCATCGACGATGGCAATTCGAAAGCGTCGGTGATGGCCAGCATCCCCGCTTTGGCCATGCCAAACTCAAGCACTGGGAAGGGCGCTTTGGCGATAGTGGGCGCCGTAGCAGCGCTTTCAGCGTCAAACTCATGCCAAAGCATGCGGCGCAGTTCGCCATGGTGCGGCACGAAGCCTTGGCACCAACTAAGTTCTCCGGTCTTGCTGCATGCGATCGAGGGAATGTCAAGGCATCCCAAAAAGTTACAATCTTTCATAATGGAGTGTGTTTTTTTTGCCACAAAGTTAGCCAAACTTATCTTTTTGTACCTCATAACTTCAAAAAACTTGTTTTTTTATTAAAGTTTTTGTAATTTTGCAAAAGATATCCGTTTTATCTAAACTGTTTACCCTTTCTCCCCCCAATGCCAATTTTTCACATTGGCATATTTAGTCCCCAAAGAATTGTAGCATTAAGTTAAACCATTAGAAACGAAAGCTGTGATACATAGAATTACCAATTGGTATTTTTCGAAAAAACTACTGCCCTACTGGTGCATCTTTCTCTTCGACTGCACCATAGTGTTTCTTTCGATGCTTCTTGTGTACCTATTGAACGGTGGCTTGAGTGCTGGAGTTAGGCCTTTTGGCCATGTCTGCTGCACCCTGCTTTTCTATATGATTTTCTTCATATTTGGATTCCGTATCTGCCACACATATTCGGGCGTGTTCAGGTTCTCATCATTTGTTGACCTGATGCGTCTGGGAATAGCCATGGTGATAGGCCTGTCGTGCACCCTGGCCATAAAATACTTAGTGGGCGACCACACATGGCTGGCCCCGATTCGCGCTCGCGACTTGTGTCTTGGCGCCTTCTTGGCCACCTTGCTGATGTGGGCCACTCGCATTGTGGTGAAGCATCTTTACGACAGCCTCTACCATGTGACCTCCACCACCAGAATATTCATATTCGGTATCAAGGAAGGTGGCATCAGCATCGCCAAGAGCGTGCGCAACCAAGATCCCGCCAAGTATTCGCTGGCTGGATTTCTCACTGACCAGCCCGACCAAGCTGGCCGCATGCTTATGGGAGTGCATGTGTATCCTTTCGACGAACATACGGCTGACCTCATGAAGGCGAGCAAAGCCAAGGCTCTGTTTGTGTCGCCGCTTCGCAGCCATGCGCTGCGCGAAAGGCCCGAGATTGTCGACAAACTCATCCAGGCCGGCATCAAAATTTTCATGGTGCCCTCAGAGCAGGAATGGGATGGCAAGAGCGATATGAGCCACTCTATGCTCCACGAGGTGGAAATCGAGGACTTGCTTCCGCGCGACCAGATCAAGGTGGACCTGGAGAGCATCGGACGCCAACTCCGAGGCAAGCGCATCCTGATCACCGGCGCTGCCGGCAGCATAGGCAGCGAGATGGTGCGCCAGATAGCCAACTTCTCGCCGGCCGAGCTGGTGCTTGTTGACCAGGCAGAAACGCCGCTCCACGACATACGCCTAATGATGGCTCGCGATTATCCCAATATCCCGGCCTACACGCTGGTGGCCGACATTGCGAATCCCAGCCGCATGGGCGAGATTTTCCACCAGCACAAGCCGCAGTATGTCATGCACGCAGCCGCTTACAAGCATGTGCCGATGATGGAGGACAATCCCAGCGAGAGCATACAGAACAATGTGCAAGGCACACGCATCGTGGCTGACTTGGCTGTAGAGGTGGGCACATCAAAGTTTGTGATGATTTCCACTGACAAGGCGGTAAATCCCACCAATGTCATGGGCTGCAGCAAGCGCATATGCGAGATTTATGTGCAGAGCCTTGACAAAGCCATCAAGGATGGTAAGATCAAGGGCAACACGCAGTTTGTGACCACGCGTTTTGGCAACGTGTTGGGGTCCAATGGTTCGGTGATACCTCTCTTCCGCGAGCAAATCAAGAAGGGGGGCCCCATCACAGTGACCCATCCCGACATCATACGCTTCTTCATGCTTATCCCGGAGGCATGCCGCCTGGTGCTCGAGGCCGGCACAATGGGCCATGGAGGCGAAATTTTCGTGTTCGACATGGGGCAGCCTGTCAAGATTGTGGACCTGGCTAAGCGCATGATCGAGCTCAGTGGAGCCCAGATCGAGATCAAGTTCACAGGGCTTCGTGATGGCGAAAAGTTATATGAGGAGGTGCTCAATGATGAAGAAACCACCTTGCCCACGTTCCACAAGAAGATAAAGATTGCCAAGGTGCGCCAGTATGATTACGACGAGGTGAATGCCGAAATCGACCACATGTACGAGGTCAGCCGCCATTGCACCAACATGGAGATCGTGGCCCTCATGAAGCAGATGGTCCCCGAATTCAAATCCCAGCATTCCATCTACCAGCAGCTCGACAAATAATGAATAATGAATAATGAATAATGAATAATAAACAATAGATTTGGATATATAATTTATGGGTATTCATTAAAGTTGAATACCCATAAATTAATGAATAATAAACAATAGATTATCTAATGAAAATTATGGGGGTTCATTCCAGATGACTACCCATAATTCGTAAAACATATAACAAACGTAGGGATATATGGAATGTAATAAAGAATTTTCTCCTCGTAATAATCCTATAAGAGACAAGAGTAAAAAGTTTGCAGTCAGAGCGATTAATTTAGCTCGATTCCTTCGAAGAAAAAGAGAATATGAATTAGCTTCTCAAGTTATAAGAAGTGGAACAAGCATTGCTGCTAATGTTGCAGAAAGTATTTATGCTTGTAGCAAAGCTGATATGACTAATAAGCTCTATAATTCCCTTAAAGAAGCCTCAGAAACCCAAATGTGGTTAGAAATATTTCTTGATTCTAAACTAATTAATCAGCATCAATTTGATAGTATGGATCAAGACCTCATAGAAATCATTAAGATTTTAACATCTTCTCTTAATACCTTAGGCTTTTATTCAAAGTTCAAATAAGTAGTGCTTTAAATAAGGATAAGTGTAAGTACTATCACACTTCACCAACAAAACTATTGTTTATTATTCATTATTCATTATTCATTATTCATTATTCATTATTTTCTCTGCCATTTTGGCAAAGAGAAATGGTATTCGAGGCCGCTGGGGAGGCGGTTTTG
>CAYTXF010000044.1:0-25059 GCA_964440745.1 uncultured Bacteroides sp. | reverse complement strand
CCTGCTCGGGTACTAAGCAACTAAAATGGGTGACGCATTGTCGAAGTCAGGAAAAAAATGCTAAAAATTTTGTAAATAGGGAAATAGGCATTAACTTTACAGTGTATTAGCACACTAATACACTACTTACGTAATACACTTAAATTAACTTATGTAATACAGTCAATCGCTTTTTCTGTTGTAAATCATTAATATACATATGCTGAAAATATATAGATATGCTGAAAATTGAAAATCTATCGTTTCGCTATCCTCATCAGCGCAAGCCGGTGTTTGAGGATATAAGCCTGGAGCCTTCGGCGGGGGGAGTCTATGGCTTGTTGGGGCCCAATGGCGCTGGAAAGAGCACACTGCTCTATCTGATAAGCGGGCTTCTCACCCCAAGCCACGGCATGGTAAAATACCAAGGCGCAAACACTCGCTTGCGCCTGCCCGAGACCCTGTCGCAGATATTCCTGGTGCCTGAGGAATTTTTCCTGCCCAACATCTCTCTGAAGGAGTACATCAAAGTGCTGAGTCCCTTCTATCCAAAATTCTCAATGGAGGATTTGGCTCGGAATCTCGAGATGTTCGGCATGGATCAGGACATCCATCTGCAGAGTCTCTCCATGGGCCAGAAGAAGAAGGCCTACATGTGCGTGGCCCTGGCTGCCAACACAGATCTTCTGCTGATGGACGAGCCAACCAACGGTCTCGACATCCCCAGCAAGGCCAATTTCCGCAGCTTCATTGCCAGCAACATGACCGACGAGCGCACTATCATCATCTCCACTCACCAGGTGGCCGACATCAATCAGCTCATCGACCATGTGATAATAATGAATGATCGCGAGATTCTGCTCAATCAAGACCTCGGCACAATCATGAGCCGCTTGGCCTTCGGTACCACTAATGACCCCCAGGAGATAGCGCAGGCTCTCTTCTCGCTGCCCACCCTGAATGGTACCAATGTGGTGACATTCAATCCCGAGGGCATTGAGACCATGGTGAATCTCGAGACTTTGTACATGTTTGTAACCACGCGCCGCGACATGGCAAGTGAAATCTTTAAAACCGTAAACAGCCATGAATCAGATCTTTAATTTTGACCGTTTTCTGAAGGTTTGCAATCAGGAGCGCCGCCTTTCGCTGCGCAATTTCTTGAAAATGCTGGGAATAGTGCTGGGCGTGATATTGGTGGTGCTCGTTTTCAAGATCCTTACGGCGGCTCCTGAGAACCTCAAGTTATACGTTGGTATGGGCGCCGATCCCATGTATGCCACTATTCACGGCCTCTTCATATGCGGCTGGGTAATCTTTGTGTGCATCACTGGGGCCCAGGTGTTCCAGCCACTTTCCAACAAGATATCGGCTATCCAAACCCTGATGCTGCCTGGCAGCCAATTTGAGAAATATCTGGCACGGTGGATCATTATGGTGCCACTGGCCTTAGTGCTTTATTTGGCAGGCTTCTATGTGGTAGACCTTATCCGATGCATTGTGATGCAGTACAAGGTGCCCGGCTTCCCGCTCAGCTATGCAGGCGACATGTATTCCGGCTTAGCCGACAGCAGCATGTGGATGGCAATTTGTGTGGTTCTGGCCCTGCAGTCCTTCTTCGTGTTAGGCGGTGCTCTGTGGCCCAAGCGGGTCGCCATGGCCACCTTCGGAGCTCTCATCCTGATAGGTTTTATCATGTCATGGATAGCAGGCATTATTATCAAGATACGGTTGGAGAGCGGCTATTATTTCGCCTTTGGCGATGGCATGGACGAACCACCTACGGCCTTGGTCATAATGGGCAGCGGAGTGGTGTGTCTGGTCAATTACGCGCTCGCTTATTATCGCTTCAAGGAAGCTGAAATTGTAAATCATTGGTAATATGGACTTCAAAGACACCATACGACCTATTTATCTACAGATAGCGGATCGGCTCTGCGACGAAATCATGAGCCGCGAATATCCGCCCATGGCGCGTGTGCCATCGGTGCGCGAATATGCCTCGCATGTGCAAGTCAATGCCAACACCGTGATGAGATCCTACGATCTGCTCTGCCAGCGCGAGATCATATTCAATAAGCGAGGCATCGGCTACTTTGTCGAAGAGCAGGCGCCGGAGCGAATAGCCGCTTTGCACCAGGAGACATTCTTCGCCAATGAGGCCCCGTACTTCTTCTCGCGCCTAAAGTCGATGGACATCACCCCCGAGCGCCTCATGACACTCTATACCGACTTTCTCAACCAACCCAGCAAATAAGACATAAGATGAAGACAACCACAAAGATAATAATCGGCCTTGTAATCTTGACCCTGATCGCTTGGACCTTGCTCTTGGCTCTATGGCCAACCCAGAAAATTGAGGACAGGTGGAATGTGGAGTTTGAGATCGAGGAAACATCGGTCGATGAGGAAATCATGATGAATCCATGTCAAAATATTGACTGAAAATGATACGACTTACAGATATCAACAAGACTTATCCCGGAGCTGTGCCCTTGCATGTGCTCAAGGGCATCAATCTCCACATCGAGCGTGGCGAACTGGTGTCGATCATGGGAGCCAGCGGTAGCGGCAAGTCGACCCTGCTCAACATCCTTGGCATTCTCGACACCTACGACACTGGCGAATACTATCTCGATGGCCAGCTTGTGCGCGGCCTTAGCGAAAACAAGGCCGCCGAGTTGCGCAACCACAAGATCGGCTTTGTATTCCAGAGCTTCAACCTCATCAACTACAAGGACGCTCTCGAGAATGTGGCACTCCCGCTCTTCTATCAGGGCTACTCGCGCCGCAAGCGCAATGCCTTGGCTCTGGAGCAGCTTGACCGCATGGGCCTCAAGGAATGGAGCCACCACCTGCCCAGCGAACTCTCGGGCGGCCAGAAGCAGCGTGTGGCCATTGCCCGCGCCCTGATCACCAATCCCGCTGTCCTGTTGGCCGATGAGCCCACGGGCGCTCTCGACAGCAAGACCTCGGTGGAAGTGATGGAAATATTCCGGCAGCTCAACGGCGAGGGCGTGACCTCGGTTATCGTCACTCACGACCCCAGCGTGGCAGCCAAGACCAATCGCACCATCCGCATAATTGATGGAATAATTAGTAATTGATATTTATGTATGATTTAGCAAAAGAGATATGGCAGACGATGAGCACCAACAAGCTCCGCACCTTCCTTACGGGAATTTCGGTGGCTTGGGGCATCCTGATGCTCATATTGCTGCTTTCGATTTCGCAGGGTGTCACCAACATGACCACCGGCTTCACCGCCAAGAATGACCCCTTCCGCATCACCGTGTGGGCTGGCTCCACATCGCTGCCCTGGCATGGATTCAAGGAAGGGCGCCAGATTCTGCTTAGGGCGCGCGACATGGAGACAGTGGCTAAGGCAAATGAGAACATCACTGCTGTCGAAGGCAACCTGCGACTCATGTATCAAGTAAGCACTCAGAAGGATTACCTCTCATCACGCGTCAATGGCAGTTTTCCCGAACGATTCAATGGCCGATACACACTGAAGCAAGGTCGCTTCCTCAACGATGCCGACATCAAGCAGCAACGCAAGGTTGCTGTGATCGACACCAAGTCGGCCGCCACTCTTTACGACGACACTACTCATGTGGTAGGGCAGTACCTAAGGATTGGACCATCGATTTTCACTGTGGTGGGCGTGTATTCTCATGAGTGGGAGGACATTGTGATTATCCCCTTCACCACAGCCTATGCGATGAATGGCTACCAGGATAACCTGTGGCAGAACGATGTACATATCAGCGAGAATGTGACCGATTCTGAAGTCTCGGCACAAATCGAGCAAGATGTACGTCGCGCTTATGGGAAAGCACTCAATTTTGATCCCAAAGATGAGAATGCCATCTGGACCTTTGACCGCTTTGCCGGTTCGCAGGAGCAGCTAAAGGGCAACCGCATCCTGACCATGGCCATGTGGCTGATTGGCATCCTCACCCTCATCACTGGCATTGTGGGCGTCAGCAACATCATGTTTGTGTCGGTAAAGGAGCGCACCCATGAGATAGGCATACGGCGCGCCATCGGTGCCAAGCCTCGCAAAATCTTGGCGCAGATCATAATGGAGAGCATCGCCCTGACTACTGTCTTCGGATATATTGGCATAATAGCAGGCGTGGCCGTAGTGGAGGCCGTGAAGTACGCGCTTACCAAATCCACCATACAATTGCGCCCTGATGTTGACATTGTCATTGCCGTGGAGGTGCTGATAGCTTTGGTAATTGCTGGCGCTTTGGCAGGAATCTTTCCGGCCTACAAGGCCACAAAGGTGTCGCCTGTCGAGGCCCTGAGAGACGAGTAAGCCTATTGATAACAATGTTAAAGACCTTAAGAAATGAGCATATTTGACATAGACAATTGGAGAGAAATAGGCGCTACGCTCGCTCGCAACAAGACACGCACCTTTCTCACTGCCTTCGGCATCTTCTGGGGCACAGCAATGCTGTCTCTGCTATGGGGCGTTGGCGACGGATTCAAATACATGCTGTTCAGCAACTTCGAGGGTTTCGCTTCAAACAGCGCGCTGGTGACCTCCTGGCGCACCACCAAGCCATACAAAGGCTATCGCAAGGGCACATGGTGGTCAGTGACTACCGACGATGTGATGAATCTGCGCCGCAGAGTGCCCGAGCTTACTGTAGTAAGCCCCATCATTAATCGCTCGGCCAGTTACCGCTACAAGGACAAGACCTACGAGGGCACTCTCCAGGGGATGGAGCCAAATTACACGAAGTTTAGCGAACCGGTGATCACCAGCGGCCGCTTCCTGTCGGACTATGATGTGGCCAACAACTCCAAGGTGTGCGTCGTCGGCGACAACATAGCCTCCACCCTCTTTGTAGGCGTGGATCCGCTGGGCAAGAACATTGACATCAACAATGTGAGCTACCGAGTGGTGGGCACTGTCAAGCAGCGCTCCGACGTGACCTTTGGTGCGCGTCTTGATGAAAGCGTGCTGCTGCCGATATCGACAATGCGCACCGCATACAATAATGGCAACAGGGTGGATTTCATCGCTTTGGTTGCCCAAGATGGGACAGCGCCCGGCGATCTTAAGGACCAGATATTCCAGACACTCCGCCAAAATCATCCGCTAATCCATCCTGAGGATACCGAAAGTGTCAGATTCTTTGATATCTCTGAGATGTTTGGACAAGTCACCAGCATATTCTCTGCCTTTGACTTCCTGCTGCTATTTGTGGGATTGAGTTCGCTGATAGCCGGTGTGATAGGCGTGGGCAACATCATGTGGATCGTGGTGAAGGAGCGCACCCAGGAGTTTGGCGTGCGCCGAGCCATAGGCGCCAAGCCACGCTCGATCCTGGTGCAGATTCTGAGCGAGAGCGCCGTGCTCACCACAATCGCAGGCGTGGCTGGGATATGCTTCGCGGTGGGTGTGCTCGAGCTTGTCACCTATGGAATATCGGCGGCCAATCCCGATCTTGCCACCGACCGCTTCCAGCTCTCGTTCGGCACCGCAGTGACCATTCTCTTCCTATTCTTGGTATTAGGCGGATTGGCTGGCATGATTCCGGCCTATCGCGCCATGAAAATTAAGCCCATTGAGGCACTCAATGATAAATAAAAAATTAAAAATTACCGCATATGAAACGTTTCTTCAAAATCCTGCTTTGGGTGTTGGTTGCCATAGTGTTTGTTGGCACTTTCGTTTTCCTGTTCATAAAATCACGTCCAAAGGAGGTGAGTTTCGAACTCATCTCCCCCTCCAATCAGACAATCGAGCGCTCGACCGTGTTCACTGGAAAGATCGAGCCTCGCGATGAGATCGAAATCAAGCCTCAGATCTCAGGCATCATCAGCGAGATATGCGTTGAGGCTGGCGACATTGTGAAAAAGGACGATGTGATCGCCAAAATCAAGGTCATCCCCGAGGAGAGCCAACTCAATTCTGCTCAGAATCGCGTGGAGGTGGCCCAACTCTCGCTCGATCAGGCTAAGAATGAGTATGATCGCACCAAGGGGCTGTATGAAAAGAAGTTTGTCAGCCGAGAGGAGTATGAGCAAAAGTATACAGAGTGGCAGAAGTCAGTGCAAGAATATGAGGCAGCCGTCGACGCTCTGTCGATCGTGCGCGATGGCGTGTCGAGCCTCAATGCCCAGTCGAGCAATACCTTGGTACGCGCCACAATCGATGGCCAGATCCTGGAGATACCCGTCAAGGTAGGCTCATCAGTGATCCAGGCCAATACCATGAACGATGGCACCACTGTGGCCAAGATGGCTGATATGAGCAATCTGATCTTTAAGGGCACCGTAGATGAAACTGAGGTAGGGCACCTGCGCACCAACATGCCCACTGAGATCACCATCGGCGCGCTCCCCGACGTAGTGTACCCTGCGTATCTGGAGTTCATCGCTCCCAAGAGCACCGAGGATAACGGCGCTATCACCTTTGAAATTAAGGCCGCTATTACGCAAAGCAACGATAGCGTGCAGCTTCGCGCCGGATATAGCGCCAATGCCGCAGTTGTGCTTCAGCATGCCGACGATGTGATGGCAGTGCCGGAAAGCTGCGTGGAATGGGTGGGCGACAGCACATTTGTCTACGTACTAACTGTGCCCGAGCCTCAGACCTTCGAGCGCACGCAGGTGACCACTGGCATCAGCGATGGCGTGAATATAGAGATTAAGTCGGGCATCGGCGCTGATGCGCAGCTGCGCGGCCGCCAGAAAACCAATGAATAATTAATAATGAAGAATTAATAATGAAGAATATATTATTGATACTGCTTTTGGGATGTTGGCTGGGAGCGTCAGCTGAGGTATGGACTCTGGATCAGTGCATGGAGTATGCCGTGGAGCATAACCTTACTGTCAAGTCACGCAAAATCAGCGAGATGACAGCCGAGCAAAGCATCACGGATGCCAAGGACCGCTATCTGCCTAACGTCAGCGCTGGAGCCAGCCAGAGCTGGAACATGGGCCGTGCGCTGACCATGGACAATACCTATGCCGACCGCAACACCTCTTCGTTCAGCTGGAATGCCGGCCTCAACCTGCCTCTTTTCTCCGGTCTTAACACAGAGCGCCAGATAGCCTATGCCAAGGCCAACTTGGCTCAGATCACTGAGCAGTACGAGGCCGCCAAGGAAGACATCTCCATAAATGTGATCACCTCTTACCTGCAGGTGCTTTATTACAAGGAATTGCTGCAAGTGGCCCATAACCAGGTGGCCCTGTCGCAGTACGAGCTTGATCGCCAGACAGCCCTTCTCGAGGCCGGCAAGATCCCCGAGGTTGACATGCTTGAGGCAAAGAGCCAGCTGGCCAGCGATCTTTACAGCGTGTCAGACACGGAGAATAGCCTCACCTTGGCCATCATCGATCTGATCCAACTGCTCGAACTGCATTGCGAACCTGCCGATTTCGACATTGCTCCGCTAAGCGATGATCAGGCTCTGATCGTGCCGGCCGATGAGGCTTACAAGCTCGCTCTCCAGTATAATCATACCATCGCTGCTGCGCGCAAGGGCATCATCGCCAGCGAGAAGAACATCTCTTTGGCCAAGACCGGATACATACCCACATTGTCGTTCAACGCTGGCGTCGGCAGCAATTATTACAAGACATCAGGCTATGCCAACGAGAGCTTTGGCGACCAGATGAACCACAATCTCAGCTATTACTTCGGATTTTCGCTCAACATACCCATATTCGACGCTTTCTCTACGCGTAACTCAGTGCGCAGGGCCAAGCTGTCAAAGCTTAGCTCGGAGCTTGAGCTTGACCAGGCCGAGCAGCAGCTTTACCGCACCATCCAGCAGGCCTATCATCAGGCTGTGGGTGCTCAGGAGAAACTGACATCCAGCACAGTGGCCGAGGAGGCTGCCCTCGCTGCCTTTGAGGCCATGCAGGAGAAATACAATATCGGCCGCGCCACCCCCACCGAGTATGAGCAGAGCAAGACCAAGGCCCTGAGATGCACCGCCGAGCGCATTCAGGCCAACTATGAACTAATCCTGCGCAGTCGCCTGCTGCAATATTACAGCCAGCCTCATTGAGGCCGGCTGCCTGACAGACAAGATATAAGCTTGACAAGAAGTGGAGAAGACGCGAGTGTGCCAACGGCCTGTGGCACACCCGCGTCTTCTCTTGATGAGTTTGGATGAACTATATTGAAGGTTTAATTGTTGTAATCAGCAAACTGCTCTTGAAGTTTCTTGCGAGCGAAGAAAATGCGGCTCTTCACTGTGCCGAGCGGCAGATTCATCTTCTGAGCGATTTCGTTGTATTTGTATCCTGCCACATGCATTGAGAACGGGATGCGATAATCGTCTGAAAATGAATTGATGGCGTCGGTAATCTCCTGAGCCGTGTAAGAGCCTTCGGGAGCTGTGAGGCCTGAATCCTGCGAGAGATTGAGGTGGTAAAGGTTCTCTGTGGTATCCACAATCGTAGCGGCGCGGCTGGCTCTGCGGTAGTTGTTGATAAACAGATTGCGCATGATGGTGAATACCCAGCCCTTGAAGTTGGTGTTGTCAGTGTACTTGTCCTGATTGTTGAGGGCCTTCAGGGTGGTGTCTTGCAACAAGTCGTAAGCATCGTCACGGTTGGAGGTGAGCATATAGGCGAAGTTCAGCAGGTTCGACTGAAGATTCATCAGATTGGTTTGAAAAGTGTCGGCTTTCATGATTGTAAGTGTTAAGAGTTGAAACTTGAATTTTGGATCATCATTCGCTTTAGGTGTTAAAGTTGATGGTTCTTTGTCTTTCGACATCACAAAATTAGCACAGAAAATCTCCCTTTGAAAATTTTCAAAGTTAACAAATGCAAAAATGTGGAATTGAATTGAAAAGAGTTTGTAATAAATTATCAATCAATGATTTATAATTGTTACAAACTGTTACAAAATTGATACAAAATGGTAAATTGTATATTTTGTTGCAAAATTTCGGTCCAGTTGTTAAAAGTTGATAATGACAAAAATGCTACCTGAGATGGGCATGGGGTTGAAACCCCATGCTACCCGATACTGGGCATGGGGTTGAAACCCCATGCTACCCGAAACTGCATAAATTTGGGGTTGATAGTGCATAGATGGAGAATTTTTTGTAATTTTGTAGCCGATTTCCACTGTTTAAGAAATTTGAGACATATATTAATATATATAGTAGCCGTGACCACGGCTTTGCTGATGGCGGCATGCGCCGTGACAAATCGACATAGGGAGTCGGCTCACAAGCCTGCGCCCGCTGCCGTGTCGAGTCAGCAAAGTGCCGAGGAAGTCAGCACTATGCCCTTGACAGCCCTCGACTCAGTGGTGATGAATTGGCCAGATATTGAGGCTAACATGCAGGCCGACAGTCTATTGGCCGATTCATTAGCATCTATTCCTGACTCACTCAGAGCCATGTCCGACTCATTGGCCCTTCTGCCCGACAGCTTGAGGCTCCTTCCTGACAGCCTGCGACTTGCGGGCGATAGCCTGCGGATTGCCGCTGACAGCACTAAACTCGACAGCCTGATTGCAGCGCGCCGCCAGCCCACTGCCCCTGCCGGCCCTTCGCGAATCAGAAAAGAGAAGGTCGACCTGGATGCCCAGGTAGTGTTCTCATCCACCGACTCCATGATCATCGTGCGTCGCGACTCTGCCTACATGTACGGCTCAGGCAAAGTGGAGTACGGCAATCTCAAGCTCGACGCCGACAACATTGAGATGGACCTCAACAACAGCACAGTCTTTGCCGTGGGCACCACCGACAGCATCGGCAATGTCATAGGCAAGCCCATCTTCAACGAGAGCGGCACCGACTACGAGGCTGCCACAATGGAGTATAACTTCAAGACCAAGAAAGGCTTCATCACCAACGTGGTGACACAGCAGGGCGAAGGCTATGTGAGCGGTGGCACCACCAAGAAAGGTCCCGACGACAGCTACTATATGAAAGATGCCCGGTACACCACCTGCGACGATCACGACTGCCCCCACTTCTATTTCCAGATGACAAAGGCCAAGATGCGTCCCGGCAAGAATGTGGTGATGGGACCGGCCTACATGGTGCTCGCCGGCTTGCCCCTGCCCATTGCAGTGCCTTTCGGCTTCTTCCCCTTTACCGACAGTTATTCCAGCGGCGTGATCGTGCCCACATTCGGCGACGACTACAACCGTGGCTTCTATCTTAGCGACGGCGGCTACTATTTCGCCATCAGCGACAACATCGACCTCTCGGTGACTGGCGAAATCTACACCAAGGGCAGCTGGGGTCTGCGCGCACAGTCGAGCTATGTCAAGCGCTACAAATACAACGGCAGTTTCAACATCAGCTACCTCAAGTCGATCTACGGCGAGAAAGGGAGCCCCGACTATTCCGCTTCCACCAACTTCCAGATTCTGTGGAGCCACAGCCAGGACTCTAAGGCCAATCCCAACATGAGCCTATCGGCCAGCGTGAACTTCACCACCAGCGGCTATACCCGCAACAACCTCGGATCTTATTACTCCAACGCTTTCACGGAGAACACGAAGAGTTCGACCGTGAACATGACCTATCGCTTCCCCAATTCCAAGTGGTCGCTCTCCACAACTATGAACATCAGCCAGCGCACCCAGGACTCGACCTTGGCCGTGTCATTCCCCAATGTCACGGTGACCATGAACCAGATCTATCCCTTCAAGCGCAAGAAGGCCGTCGGCGATGAGAAATGGTATGAAAAGATCAAGTTATCCTACAATGGCCAGCTGCAGAACTCCCTCACCGCCAAGCAGGACGAATTCTTCAAGAAATCCCTGATCAAGGACTGGCGCAATGGCATGAAGCACAGTATCCCGATATCAGCCACCTTCAATGTGGCAAAATACATCAACATCACCCCATCGATCAATCTCACTGACCGCATGTACACCACCAAGGTGAAGCGCCACTGGAACGAGGTGACCGGCGTCGAAGAGTGCGATACCACCTACAGCTTCTATAATGTGTGGGATTTCACGGCCTCGGTGTCGGTTGACACCAAGATTTACGGTTTCTTCCAGCCATTGCCATTCTTAGGCAACAAGGTGAAGATGATCCGACATGTGCTAACTCCAACCATTTCATTCAACGCCTCGCCTGACTTCGCCTCGCCATTCTTCGGATATTACGGCCGATACATGCGTCCGCAGAGCGATGGCACATATGTGGAGAATGTCTATTCAATGTTCCCCAACTCCCTCTTTGGCGTGCCGGGGCAGGGCAAGACGGGAAGCGTAAGCCTCTCGCTCGCTAACAACCTCGAGATGAAGGTGCGGTCGAGCAACGACTCAATATCCGAGGACAAAAAGATTTCGCTTATTGAGAATCTCACTCTGTCGCAAAGTTACAACTTCGCGGCCGACTCCCTGAAGCTCTCCGACTTGACCACGACGATGCTCTTGCGACTGACCAAGGGATTCAATCTCAATCTGAGCGCGACATGGGATGTGTACACCTATGCCCTCAATAGCTATGGCAACCCGGTGCGCGTCAACAAGCTGCGCATTGCCAGCGGCAAGGGCTACGGACGCCTGCGCAGCACCGGCACATCATTCTCATACAATTTCAACAACGACACCTTCAAGAAGCTCTTTGGCAAGGGCGGCGACAAGGATAAAGACAAAGACAAACGCAAGAATAACAACAGCGACGACGAATATGACGACGATAACTGGGGCGACGAACAGCTTAACACCAACGACCGCCGGCGCAACACCCGTCAGGAAGAGCAGGAGGACGTGCTCGGCGACGATGGCTATTTGCAATGGAGCGTGCCTTGGAATCTATCGGTCAACTATTCGATCAATTATGGCTACGGCTCTTTCAATAAGGAAAAGCTCGAGTACGACAGCAAGATCACACAGAATCTGAGTTTCTCAGGCAATATCAGGCCCACGAAGAACTGGAACTTCTCGTTCTCTTGCAGCTACAACTTCGACACCCACAAGATTGCCTACATGAATTGCAATCTGTCGCGCGACCTCCACTGCTTCACGATGACAGCATCGTTCGTGCCTGTGGGCCCGTATAAGAGCTACAACTTCCACATAGCCGTGAAATCGTCGCTGCTCTCCGATTTCAAGTACGACAAGCGCTCATCGCGCAGCAATGGCGTCACCTGGTACTGATGATACAATATTACAATCCTGACAATGACTTGGCGTTGGCCGCAGGCTACGCCAATTACACGCCGCCCATGGCAGCCCAGCGGCTGCGCCAGGCCGGTGCCCTGCTGCCCATGTGGTATGGAAAGCCGGGCGACAAGGTGCTGTGCTTCGGGGTGAATGCCCGCTGGTGGGACGATATGGTGGCCTCCTTCCATCTTGCTACTGACATTTGGGATCACCAATGCGACAGTGCGCCATCGCCCTGGGGATGGTCGCTGCCGGTGCGCAATTATTTTCGCGACTTGGGATTCACAAGCGGCTTGCCCAGCGATGAGGCTATAAGAAAGATCAGAGAACTCTCCCACCGCCGCACTGCAGCAGAGCTGGGCCGCGCATTAAAAGACTCATTCCCCAGTCTGACACTTACCGAGCCTGCTGTCGAGGCCCATGACTTGTCGGAGGTTGAGAAAGCAATCGCGCGATTCGGAGGCCAGGCAATGATCAAGTTCCCATGGAGCAGCAGCGGACGCGGCTTGGCCAGCACCCGATTGATGGGCATGGACAAGACCTTGCGCATGGCTCAAGAGAGCATCAGCAAGCAGGGTAGCGTGTTGGTGGAGCCACTGCATGAGCCCGCGCTTAACTTCGCCCTGTTGTATGAGACACGCGGGGGCAGGGCGCTGCAATTGGGCACCTCCGTATTTGACACCGATGAGCGGGGCATCTATGTGGGCAATATGGTGGCCCATGAGAGCGATCGTCGCAAGAGAGTGGGGGAGTGTATGGATTTAGATATTCTGGATGAGGTTGATCGATTCATATTGGATTGGCTCATTGAGCATGTGGCTGCTTATTACGAGGGAATATTGGGAGTGGACATGCTGATTACAGCAGATGGAGGGCTTGACCCATGCGTTGAGCTTAATCTGCGCAAGACTATGGGATATGTGGCCAACCGCTTTGCTGAGGAGTGCCTGGCTTCGGGAGCGCGAGGCACATTGCGGGTAATCCATGGCGAGAGCCATGGAGCCGAGCCGATAATCGAGAATAGCCGACTGGCAGGGGGTGCATTGGCGCTGACGCCGCCCAATCCCCATTTCACATTTTTAGTGACGATAGATTAGGCGTCGATAGATTAGATTCCTAAAAAAGATAAGCGGCGGAGCCACAGGTGGCTTCGCCGCTTGAATGATGTTAGCGTAAGTGATTAGTTGCGTTCGAGGGTGATGATTAGTTCTTTCGGATCTTCGGGATCTACGTCGATCATAAGCTTGCCTTCACGAGCTAACCATCCGATGGCTGCGTAGAGTTCTTTGTCTTTGAGCTTGGCAGCCTTCTTGAGCTGCTTGGTACCCATAGCTTCTGCATCGTTGAGCACGATCCATACCTTACCGGCATCTGCTCCAATAGTGTCGCAATTCATAACTTTTCTTGATTTAGTTAGACTATTATTTTCTTTAATTTTGATTATGCGATATTGAAATTCTGCGCAAATATACGCATTATTTGTGTATCCACCAATAAAATGTTCGATTTTTTGCTAAATTCGTGACTTTTCGTTAGAAAACTTAGTGTTTCTGCGGATTTTTATGCTAATTTAGCTTACTTTTATGTAGTAACAATCGGAGTGCCCATTTTGTTCGGATTCCTCGATTTTTCTATACGAAATCGAAAACATGTTTTTAAACATATTTTCAAAGTACCCTCTCGGTGAGGTGTTAACAGCCTGATTATTAATGATGATTGGTGATTTGACGTATTGTTGACGTAGTGAAAATTCATCAGTTGACGTAATTAAAACGAACTAAAAAATTTGGAATCGTTCACATTTGTAATGTAATTTTGCAATGTCGAAACAATCACAGACATTCCTTGTAATTCCAAAGTACCAGGAAATCCTAAATCAATCATTTTATAATCATTCGTTATTATGAAGAAAATCCTAACAGTGCTTCTATTCGTAGCTGCTGCGTTCGTTGGCCTTCGAGCCGAGAACATCCAGGTGCGAGGCACAGTGATCAGCGGGCCCGACAATGAACCCCTGATTGGTGCAAGCGTAGTGCCTGCCGGCACCTCCAATGGCGTGAGCACGAACATCGATGGCGAGTATGTCATCACAATCGATGCTCAAGGCTCTCTGACTTTCTCGTATGTGGGCTATCAGCCTAAGACTATTAAGGTGGAAGGCCGCACAGAAATTAATGTGACGCTTACCCCCGACAACAAAGTGCTTGATGAAATGGTAGTGGTAGGTTACGGCGTGCAGAAAAAGAGCGTTGTGACCGCCTCTATTGCTAAGGTAAGTTCTGATGACCTGGCTGCTACATCGCCTGTCCGCATGGACAACGCCCTCAAGGGTCTGGCATCTGGCGTCAACGTAACATCTAATTCAGGTCAGCCTGGTGAGGGCGCTCGCGTCCGCATCCGCGGTACGGGTACAATCAACAATTCTGATCCTCTCTACATAGTCGACGGCATGCCCATCAGCGGCGGTCTCGACTTTGTGAACCCCAACGATATCGAGTCGATCGAGGTGCTCAAGGACGCAGCCTCTGGCGCTATCTATGGTGCCCGCGCTGCCAACGGCGTTATCCTCGTGACCACTAAGAAAGGCCAGCAGGGCAATGCTCGCGTCAGCTATCATTTCACCTACGGCTGGCAGAGCGCTGCTAAGAAGCGCGAGATGGTAGGCGCTACCGACTATGCCATCCTGCAGAACGAATGGCGCGTCAACGGTGGTCTTGCTCCCCTCTATGCCGATCCTTACAACCTGATTGACATCAACGGCGACAAGATCGTGGGCAACGGCACTGATTGGCAGGACCTCGTATTCAACGACAATGCACCCGTGATGAACCATGACGTGAGCATCAGTGGCGCAAGCGAGCGCATGAACTACTACCTGTCACTTGGCTACTACACCCAGGAAGGTATCGTGGGCGGTAACTACGGCCACTCCAACTATGACCGCTTGACCCTGCGCAGCAACAACCAATACATTGCATTCGACGAGTCGAAGAATCGCAACTTCCTCAACAAGGTGACCATCGGTGCCAACGTCGCTTACATGCGCACTCACTCTAAAGGCATCAGCACCAACTCAGAGTACGGCTCAGTGCTGGGTTCGGCCCTCTACATGTCGCCCCTGCTCCCCGTGACTGTCCACGGAGAAACCGCCGAAGCTATGCGCGCTACATATTCCGACTATGACCTCTACTGCGATGCCAATGGCAATCCTTACTCAATTCCAGGCTATGGTGGCACATATCAGGAAGCGAACAATCCTCTGGCCATGCTCGCCCTGAATCCTACTAAGAACTGGAGCCACAAATTCGTGGGCGCTTTCAACGTAGAGCTCACCATTTGGGACACCTTGAAATATCGCTTCAGCTATGACGCCGACATGTCATTCTGGGGCAATGAAAGCGCTACCCTCAGCAAATACTACCTCTCTGGCAATAACAATGCAAGCCACACCTCGGCTGGCAAGGAAAACTATAAGAATTCTACCTGGCAGATTGAAAATATCCTGTCGTGGGACAAGAGCTTCGCTGAGAAGCACAATGTAAGCATCGTGCTGGGTCAGTCAGCCATGAAATACAAGGGCGACTACCTGGGCGGCAGCCGCTGGGGTCTGGTCAACACCGACAAGCCAAGCATCGACTATACCAATAGCGTGATCGAATACATCACTGACGCTGATGGCAACATCACTGGCGCCACAGTGCCTTACGGCGTAAGTGGCGGCAACTACACCGAGCACCGCATGAGCTCTCTCTTCGCTCGCGCAAGCTACGACTTCGACAGCCGCTACATGATCCAAGCTACAGTGCGCCGCGACGGCAGCAGCCGCTTCGGTAGCAACAATAAGTACGGTACTTTCCCATCAGTATCAGCTGGTTGGAATATCATGAACGAGCATTTCATGGAAAGCACCCGCGAGTGGCTCAACGCTTGGAAGCTCCGTGGAAGCTGGGGTAAGAATGGTAACGATAACATCGGCGACTTCGGCTACACATCTCTGACAGCCATGGGCAACAACGTGCTCTTCGGCAAGACTGCCACTAAGTACAGCGGTTCGAAGGCTTCGCGCGTGGCTAACCCCGACCTTAAGTGGGAGGAAAGCGAGCAGTGGGACCTCGGTATGGACTTCGCCCTCTTCAGCAACGCCCTCACATTCACCGTTGACTACTATGAGAAGAAGACCAACGGCATGATCATCGAGATGCCTATCCCCAGTTACGTGGGTGAAACCAAGCCTCTTGGCAACGTGGGCGACATGAAAAACTCAGGTTGGGAATTCGATGCAAGCTACCGCGTAAACATTGCTGACGCTTGGATCCAAGTTAAGGGCAATGCCACCTATCTTAAGAATAAGCTCGTCAACCTCGGTAACAGCGACGGTTTCCTCAACCTCGACTCAGCTCAGGGTCTCACGGGCGTGATCACACGCGCTGAGAACGGAGAGCCCTTCCCATTCTTCTATGGCTACAAGACCGCTGGCGTGTTCCAGAATGTTGACGAAGTCAACTCATACGTGAATGCCGATGGCTCTCTGATTCAGCCCGACGCAGTGCCTGGCGATGTTCGCTTTGTCGATGTCAACGGCGACGGCCTGATTGATGACAATGACCGCACAAAGATTGGCAAAGGCACTCCCGACTGGCAGTTCGGCCTCTCGCTCAATGCCAACTGGAAAGGCTTCGACTTCAATATCTTCTTCCAGGGCGTGACTGGCTGCGACATCTTCGATGCTACATACCGTACCGATGTATACTCAGGCAACTATCCCGCTTGGATGCTTGGCCGCTGGACTGGCGAAGGCACCAGCAACAAATATCCCCGCATCGCTTCGGGCAACACTACCAACTGGGTGGTATCTGACCTCTATGTATACGATGGCTCATACTGGCGTCTGAAGAACCTCATGCTTGGCTACACTCTCCCCGCCAACCTCACTCGCAAAGTATCGATCCAAAATCTCCGCTTCTACGTGAGCGCTGAAAACCTGAAGACCTGGACCAAGTACCACGGCTTCGATCCTGAAATCGCATCTGGCGGCACTTCGCTCGGCATCGACCGCGGCGTCTATCCCCAGGCTCGCGTTTGGACTATTGGCGCTCAAATCAATTTCTAACCTAAATCTCTCAATCATATCTGACTATAAGACTTATGAAAACCATAAGAATCATATCTCTCGCAACTCTGGCCCTGCTTACCGCTACCAGCTGCAAGGATTCATTCCTGGAAGTGGAGAATCCCACTGGCGAGAACCTCGATACATATTACAACACCGATGAGCACATCCAGGAGGCCCTCATCGCTGCCTACGATCCCATCCACTGGCCCGACTGGGGCTTGGGACAGTACAACGCCCTCAACATCGACGCCGAAATCATGGCCGACAACGTATGGGTGGGCGGTGCCACCAAGACCGATATGCAGAACTGGCACATGCTCTTCAACTTTGAGGCTGATGCTAACAATACCCTGAGCTCGCTCTGGACTGTTGACTACTCAGGCGTGAAGCGCTGCAACGACGTGCTCTTCTACATGGAGAACTATGCCACTGGCGATATCCTTACCTCAGAAAATCGCGCTCTCTATGAGATGCAGGCCCGTCTGCTGCGCGTGTTCTACTACAACATGCTTTGGCACTATTTCGGAAATGTGCCCTTCTATCTCCAGAACCTCGGCGAGCCCCCGTATACCGCTCCCCAGCTTACCGCTGACGAAGTGTATGCAACATTGATCGAAGAACTCGAGGCTGTGATTGACTCCAACGTGCTCCCCATGCGCTACTACAAGGACGCTGAGGGCCAGGACGACGAAGGTCAGCTAGGCCGCGTGACCCAAGCTTTCGCTCACATGCTCTATGCTGAAATGGTAATGTACCAAAACGATGACGCTCGCCTCTCAAAGGCCCTCAATGGCATGAAGGAAATCATCAATAAGGGAGGCTTCAACCTCAATCCCGACTACGCTGCCATCTGGGAAACTACCGGCGAATGGTGTGACGAGTCAATCTGGGAGATCAACTACGAGCAGACCAACAATGAGCGCGGATGGGGCAGCCCGTTGGCAGTCGGCGGCACTGTGCTTCCCACTCTTATCTCGCCCAACTCATTCCCTGGCGACGAATTGTGGTCATCAGGTGGCGACGGCTGGGGATTCATGCCCATCAAGCAGGAAACCTACGATCTCTTCGCTGCTAACGACAGTCGCCGCGACGCTACAGTATGGAAGATCGACTCAAGCGTGGAATACACACAGCGCTATCAGGACACCCACATGTGGCTCAACAAATATCGCCCCATGGACAAGAACTACAAGAGCGCAGGCTTCGACAACAACCTCAACTACAACAACAACCTCCGCTACTATCGCTATGCTGAGTGCCTGCTCAACGCAGCCGAACTTTCGCTCCGCACTGGCGGCAGCGGCTCGGGCGAGGCCCTGACTTGGCTCAACATGGTGCGCACTCGCGCCGGCCTGGATCCTCTGGCTGCATGCACAGTCGACGATGTGCTCTCTGAGCGTCGCCTCGAATTCATCGGCGAGGGCAAGCGCTACTTCGACCTCGTGCGTGCTGAGGGCATCAGCGGAGCAAGCAGTGCCAACAAGGCCACTGGCGTGCTCGTGCCAGACAGCTACGGCTACCGCACCAACTCATGGACTTCCAATAAGAAGTACATTCCAATCGCTCAGAGCGAGCTCGACTCTGACGTGGCACTGGTGCAAAACACAGCTTATTTCCAATAATCCCTTAAGCAAGCTCAACATTTGCAAGCTTAGTTTTAACAAGTAACGGTATGAAAAAATTACTATATCTGGCATTTGCCGCGATTGCCGCTTGGTCGATGAGCGCTTGCTCTGAGGACAAGTTCGAAGGCACTAATGGCGTGGTACCACAGGCCTCAGATTATGAAAGCATGATCGATGTGAGCGTGGACCAGACCACCAACCGCGTTACCTTCAAGCTCAATGGAGCTAAGGGCGTGTATCCCATCTGGATTTTCGATGATGGCAAAACCTACTCGACCAATCCGGAACTCAACAAGATCTATGCCAAGGCTGGCGACTACACCGTGGAGGTGAAGATTGGCAGCAAGAGCGGTTTCAGCGATGGCACCATCACCAAGACCTTCCATATCGACAACACCGTGATGGACTTCACCAAGTATCTCACCTTCCTCTGCAAGGATGGCAAGCAATGGCGCTTCGATGCTAACACTGTGGCTCACCTGGGTTGCGGCGAGGCCGGAACCGATGGCACCAACTGGTGGACAGCCGGTCTGAACGAAAAGGAGAGCGTAGGTCTCTATGACCACTACATGGTGTTTGACAATGACTACACCTACCACTACTATGTGGGCGACACTCCCGCAATCTATTGCAATAAGGGAGTCACCGTGTATCCCGACTGCGTGGAAGGCGCTACTGACGACTTCAACGTGTATGCTGAGGACTCTCAGTCGACATTCGGTTTCGATGTGGATGGCGACGACCTCTACCTGACATTCCCTGCCGGCACTGCTTTCCCGTACCTGGCTGACAACTCGCTCTATGAGAATCCCCGCTACATGATCCAGGACATCACAGCCAACAAACTTGAGCTTGTGGCTCAGTGCGATGGCATCAGCTGGCACTACATCTTCACCAGCGCTGCCCAGGTTAAGGCATTCACTGGCTTCAAGTATGACAGCGAATTCAACCTCTGGAAGGCTGGCACAATCAGCGATCCTACATTCTGGTACGCTGATAGCGGCTGGAGCCAGCTCGCCGATCCCGAATGGAGCCTCGATGGCGCTACCTACAAGTTCAGCTTCCCGCAGGGCAACACCGACCAGTGGCAAGGCCAAGTGCACATCGAATCAGACATACAGATCAACTCAGCCACCAACTACGACTTCTCTTGCATCATCAACACCAACCAGGATCACCCCGGTGTGACAGTGAAGGTGCAGATGAAAGGCGATGACAACACATTCTTCGTGGCTGACCGCGTGGCTACAAATGCTTATGAGGACTACATCTACTACTTCAGCGATCTCCCCGGCTTCGATGGCACTCTCAAGCTTTGCTTCGACTTCGGTGGCGGCGCTGACAACCTGGAAGCTACAATCAGCAATATCGTAATCAAGGATCACGCCAACGACGACGGCACCGTGCTGCCTTCCGACGAGCCTGAAACAGGCGGCGACAGCGATGTGGAATGGTTCTTCAACTCGCCTGAGAACCTCTGGGTAGATTGCACCAAGGATATCCAGTTCTGGTATGCCGACAGCGGCTGGGCCCAGCTTGCCGATCCTGAAATGGTAGAGGGCTCAGATGGCAGCTACACCCTCCTCTTCCCGCAGGGCAACACCGACCAATGGCAGGGCCAGATGCACATCTACACCGATTTGGCTACATCAGCCGACAAGAAGTACGACCTGCGCATCACCTTCAACGGCAATCAGGATCATCCCGGCATTACCGTGAAGTTCCAGCAGAGCGACGATGACAACGTATACTACTGCGCAGAGCGCATCTCGGCTGTGGCTTACGAGGATTGCACATTCAAGCTCATCGGTTTCGAGGGCATGGATCTGGCTGCTACCCAGCTCTGCCTTGACTTCGGCGGTTGCGGCGACGGCTATGAGGTGACAATCAAGGACATCGTAATCCAAGAGCACGCCAAGGAAGTGGAATGGAACGTAAATGCCGACACCAACCTCTGGGCAAATGCCGACACCAATGTTGACTCATTCTGGTACGCTCCCAACTGGAGCCAGATTGCAGATCCAGAATGGAGCCTCGATGGCGGCGCTTACACAGTGACTCTCCCGACAGCTACTACCGAGCAGTGGCAGGCTCAGATGCACATCAACTCTGACATCCAGATCAGTTCTGCCCTCACCTATGATCTCCAGGTGGTGCTCAACACCAACTGTGACCACCCCGGCATCACAGTGAAGGCTCAGCTCAATGGCGACGACAACGTGTTCTTCACCGCTGACCGCCATGCTACCGTGGCTTACGAGGACTGCGTAGTGCGCTACACTAATCTGGCTGGCTTTGATGGTCCCTTCAAGTTCGCTCTCGACTTTGGCGGAAATCCCGACAACTGCGAGGTTGTGATCAAGGACATCATCCTGCAAGTACATGAATAATCCCGAAATATGAAGATTTTCCGATTCATAATAATTTCGATGCTGATGGTTGCCTCCTGCGCTTGCGGGGGAGGCAACGACAGCAGCGACGAACCCAAGTCGACTTCTGCTACCATATCTCTAAGTCCGACCACTATTTCCGCTCCTTGCGATGGCGCTGAGGCTACCATCTCGGTCACCTGCAGCGGCGACTGGATGACCTATACCAATGACTCGTGGATCTCAGTGAAGCAGAATGGCTCTTCGGCCATAGCTGTGACCATAGCTGCCAACACCGCTTACACCGCTCGCACGGGCAAGGTGTATGTGAAGTCGGGCACAAAGTCTGAGGAGGTCACCGTGGAGCAGGAGGCTGCTCCCGAGCCGGAACCGGAGAAGGAGCCTGAGAGCACGGTGCCCGACGGCTACCAGCTGGTGTGGGAGGATGGCTTCAACTCGGGCTCAGTTCCTGACACCTCGCTCTGGTGGTATGAAACCGGCGGAGGTGGCTGGGGCAACAATGAAATCCAGACCTATGTGGCTTGCACTGAGCCGGGTGGCACCAAGATGGCTTACATCCAGGACGGCAAGCTCAACATCAAGTGCGACAAGATCAACGGCACTGTGTATTCGATCCGCATGAATACAAATCAGAACTGGACCTATGGCTGGTTTGAGGCTCGCCTGAAGCTTCCTTCTGGCAAAGGCACGTGGCCCGCATTCTGGATGATGCCCAAGAATTTCAAGAGCTGGCCTGATGATGGCGAAATCGACATCATGGAGGAGGTAGGTGTAGATGCCAACATAGTGTCGTCGAGCATCCATTGCAAGGCTTACTATCACAGCATCGGCACTCAGAAGACTGCTTCCAAGAAATTGCCGACAGCCCAGACCGAATTCCATGTGTACGCGCTCGAATGGACCGAGGATTACATACGCACCTACGTCGATGGCGTGCAGCTCTTTGAGTTCGAAAACGATGGCACGGGCAATTACAACACCTGGCCATTCTACAATCCCTTCTATCTCAAGCTCAACCTGGCTTGGGGTGGCGATTGGGGCGGTTATGCCGGCGTTGACAACAGCGCTCTGCCAGCTATCTATCAAATTGATTATGTAAGAGTTTTCCAGAAACAATAAGATTGATGAAAACCCTGTATAAATTTACAATTTGCGCTCTCGCGACTGTGGCTGTGGCTTGTTCCAAGCCACAGTCAGCAGCCAATACCGATATCGAGGCCAATATTGACCAGTTGTTGAGCAAGATGACTCTCGAAGAGAAGATCGGACAGCTCAACCAGGTCACTTCATTTGGTCCCGTGGAGGTAATGGGCCCGATGGTGCGCAATGGTTCGGTTGGCTCGATTCTCAATGAGATCGATCCTGCCAGCGTGAACCAGCTGCAAAAGATTGCGGTTGAGGAAAGTCGCTTGGGCATCCCATTGCTAATTGCCCGCGATGTGATCCATGGTTTCAAGACCATATTCCCCATACCTCTGGGCCAGGCTGCCACTTTTGATCCCGACATTGTGCGCGAGGGAGCGCGCGTGGCCGCTACCGAGGCTTCTGCCTCGGGAGTGCGCTGGGCTTTCTCTCCCATGGTCGACATCTCGCGCGATGCTCGCTGGGGCCGCATTGCCGAAAGCAATGGCGAGGATCCTTATCTCACCTCGGTGATGGGCGCAGCTATGGTGCGTGGCTATCAGGGCGACACCCTGGGCAATCCGGCGTCGATCGCTGCCTGCGCCAAGCATTTCGTAGGTTACGGGGCTGCTGAAAGCGGAAAAGATTACAATAGTACATTCATTCCCACTGTGCAACTGCGCAATGTGTATCTGCCGCCTTTCAAGGCTTTGGTGGATGCTGGCGCACAGACGTTCATGTCGTCGTTCAACGACAATGATGGCGTGCCGGCTACGGGCAATCGCACTCTTCTCACCGACATTCTCCGCAACGAATGGGGATTCGATGGATTTGTGGTGACCGACTGGAACTCGGCAGGCGAGATGCTCTCGCATGGCTTCTGCGCCGATTCGGCTGAGGTGGCCATCAAGGCTCTCAATGCCGGTGTCGACATGGACATGATGAGTTTTGCCTTCGCAAGAGAGCTTCCTCGCTTGGTGAAGGAGGGCAAAGTCTCAGAAAAACAGATTGATAATGCAGTGCGCAATATTTTGCGTGTGAAATATCGTCTGGGATTGTTCGACAATCCCTATGTGGATGAGACGCTTCGCGACTCGGTCTTTTATGCTCCCACTCACTTGGCTGCTGCCAAGCAGGCTGCCACCGAGGAGGCTATTCTTCTGAAGAATGACCGTGGTGTGCTTCCTCTCAGTCCTTCGGTAAAGCGCGTGGCTGTAGTGGGCCCGTTGGCCGACGCTCCTCACGATCAGATGGGCACTTGGGTGTTCGATGGCGAGAAGGATAAGTCGATCACTCCGCTTACTTCTCTGCGCGAGCTCGATGGCCTCACCATCAATTATGCTCCGGCCTTGGCTTATAGCCGCGACAAGAGCACTGGTGGAATAGCTCAGGCTGTGAATGCGGCTCGCAATAGCGATGTAGTGGTGGCTTTCGTGGGCGAGGAGGCTATCCTTTCTGGCGAGGCTCACTCCTTGGCTGACATCAGCCTGAAGGGGGCTCAGAAGCAGCTCATGGAGGCTCTTTCCAAGACTGGCAAGCCTCTGGTAATGGTGGTGATGGCTGGCCGTCCGCTGACTATCGGCGACGAGGTCGACGAGGCTGATGCCGTGATCTACATGTTCCATCCGGGCACCATGGGCGGTCCCGCTATTGCCGATTTGCTCACTGGCAAGGCTAATCCCAGCGGCAAACTGCCTGTGACTCTGCCAAAGATGGTGGGTCAGGTGCCAATTTATTACGCTCACAATCGCACGGGTCGTCCGGCTTGGGGCACCGAGACATTGATGGACGACATCGAGCTGGAGGCTGCTCAGACTTCCTTGGGCAATACGAGCTATTATCTCGATGCGGGATTCCATCCTCTCTTTCCCTTCGGTTATGGCCTTTCCTACACCAGCTTTGAATATGGACAGCCTCATCTGTCAGCTGACCATATTGCCAAGGATGGCAAGCTGACCATTGATTTCGATCTTAAGAACACGGGCAATTACGAGGGTGCAGAGGTGGCCCAGCTGTATGTGCGCGACCTGCATGGGTCGGTGACCCGTCCTGTCAAGGAACTCAAGCGCTTCCAGCGTGTGAATCTTAAGCCAGGCGAGACCCAGCATGTGCAGTTTGAGCTTACGGCCGATGATCTGGCTTTCTATGGCCCGGATCAGAAGCGCGTGGTTGAGCCGGGCGAGTTCCAGCTCTGGGTAGCAGGCGACAGCCAAAGCGGCGACCCCCTGTCTTTCACCGTGACAGATTAGGTCTTGGGCCTTCAGTCTTCAGTCTTCAGTCTTCAGTCTTTAGTCTGAATGCTCAATGAATAAATGATGGGAGTTTCGTATATACCTTATTCTCTGATAGGCAATGTTTTAATATGATTCTTTGATTGGCAATGTTTTAATATGGAATCCCGTAGGGATTCTTCCAAATAGATGGGAAAGAATCTCAGCCTCCAACCCCGATAGGGGTTGTTCAGAAAATAGTAAAAAGAAAGAATTAGGTAAGATTGATTAATAATAGGTTAGGTTTCTTTTTAGGAACAAGAAAAGGGCGCCCCGGGATGGAGCGCCCTCTCTATGTCATGTCCGATAATTTTTAAGTTGTGCTTAATTTGACACGAATTATCCTCATAAAAATGAAACTTAAACCGAAATTTCGGGTCTTCAGCAACAAAAATTGTTACAAAACCATAACTTTTTGATTAAAAGA
>CAYTXF010000043.1:0-25072 GCA_964440745.1 uncultured Bacteroides sp. | reverse complement strand
TGGCCTTTTCGAATTCTTTGTAAATGAATTTGTCGCTGAAGTCGATGGCGTCGGCATCCTCCTGGGTGTTGCCATAGAAAATCTTGCTGACCTTGGCCCAGTACAGGGCGCTCAGGCACATGGGGCATGGTTCGCATGAGGAATACACCACGCAACCCTCGAGGGAGAAAGTCTTAAGCCTTTTGCATGCTCGCCTGATGGCGTTGACCTCGGCGTGGGCCGTGGGGTCGTTGGTGAGGGTCACATTGTTGACGCCTGTGGCCACAATCTTGCCATCCTTCACTATCAGGGCAGCGAAGGGGCCACCGCCCCGGTCAATATTCTCTTCGGCCAGTTCGGCCGCCAGTCGCATGAATTCGCTGTCGCTCACCTTTTTCAGCCTGCCTATGGCAAACCGTTTTACTGTATTCTTTATCTGTCTTAAAGTCTCGCTCATAATACTCGCAATTTAGATTGTCACATTTCAATTCTATCAGACAATTACACCTAATATTACAACAATCCAAATCGGAAGATACCCATGCTTTTGGCACTTCTAATAAATTCCTAAGAAAATTTAACCTCGCCCTCACCTGCGTAAGCAGCGATTGGAATTGATTGTTTGTTAGGCGGAGAGCCATTGGCGGAGGTCGGCGACGCGCTCTTTGCTGACGCGGATCTGGGCCTTGGGGTAGTTGGCGATAGTCACGGTCATCGACTGGCGCCAATTGTGGTTGATGCGCTCTACGGCATTGATGGAGATGATGCACTGGCGATTGGCGCGGAAGAATTTTGCTGGATCCAGCATGGACTCCAGGGCCTCAAGCGCCGTGAAGGGCAGCGGCTCCTTGGCGCCATTGCGCATGTAGGCAGTGATGACCTCGTTGTATTTCTCAATATAGCAGATGTCATCGGCCGAGATCATGTGCGCTCCGAAAGAGTCATTGATCAGAAAGCGGCTCTTATAGGTTGAGGGTTTTGCCCCGATGCCATAATCGTTCAGCACTGCTTCCAACCCTTGGGTGCCTCTGCGGAATGCCAATGCATTGTCGATGGCCCGCGCCAGCTCCTCCTTGTCGATAGGCTTGAGCAGATAGGCGATGCCGTGAGCGCGGAAAGCCTCCAGGGCGAATTCATCGTAGGCAGTGGTGAAGACAATCGAGACCTCAGCGGACAGGCCAGCCAGGGCCGGGAAGCACAGGCCGTCCTCAAGCTGGATGTCACTAAAGATGACATCATAGCCGGGGAGCTGAGGGGCCAAGAGGCGCAGCGTCTCCGCGCTTTTTACTGGACCGTCGATCACGGCATCGGGATGCAGTTTGCTGATCAGTCGGCGCAGATTCTCGTAAGATCCTTGTTCGTCTTCAATGATAAGAATCTTCATCGGCGTGGATTTTTGGGGAGATTGTCCATCAGGGGCAGTTTTACTTCGAAATAATCATTATGCCGCTTCACTATGATGTCGCGGTTGGTGATATAGCGATAGCGTCGCTTCAGGTTTTCGAGACCTTGGTGGCCCGAATGCTGCCACACATCATTAGGCCGAAGAGTATTTTTCACAGTCAGCCAATCGTTGTCAAGACCGATGCTGATGCGGATGGGCTGCTCCTCGTTGTGCTTATTATGCTTCATGGCGTTCTCGAGCAGCATTTGCAGCGAAAGCGGCAGGATGATTTTCTCGCTTGTGGAGATAGCCGGATCCACATCTATGATGAAATGGCCCGGTGCGCGCATATTGATCAAGGCCACATAAGATTCGATGACTGGCATGCTGTCGCGGAGAGTAATGCCCTCCTGAGTAAGGCCGTTGACCACATGGCGATACACACGTGCCAGTTGTTGCAGCATCTTGTATCCCTGGGTGTCAGGATCGAGAGTGCTGGCCACAGTGGAGAGATTGTTGAACAGGAAGTGAGGGTCAAGCTGCTTTTTGAGCAGCTGCACCTCCATCTGCTGATTGCGCTCGTGGGCCTTGGTCATAAGCTGGTAGTGCCGGTGAATGATGGCCAGAATGGTGAGGAAAGCAGCGATGAGGCCCAGAATCAGGGTACCCTGGGTCCATACGAAACCATCGGACATATGATAGATCCATCGCTCCACCAGATTCTCGATCCACAGAGCAAGGCACACATTGGTGACAAGCATGCATATGGCCATGGCAGTAAAGCCAAGGGGATGATTCAAATACTTGTGGAATATCGAACGGAAGAGCAAGTCGATGAGCATGAACACGCCCGTAAGGATGATGCAGTAGACCAAGTCGAATATGACAATCTCATGGCTGAAGCCGTCGCCGTCGAAGGTCGACGGATCCACGATCCACCACAGAGCCCAATACAGGCCCAAGGTCACGACCGACAGGACTCCCCACACACTGAGCAGCGATAAGATCTGATGTCTGAGTTGACGCGCATTCATATTGCAAAGATAGTAATTTTTCCCCAATAAAAAACAAGCGCCTTGCTGGGCAATCAATGCAAGGCGCTCACAAAATTGAGATCTTAGTCCTAGTATCAGAACGTGTTCCATATGGTGAGGCGGAATACCAATTTTTAATTAGAAAAGTTAAGAAAATGTTACTTTTTGCATTATATTTGGGCAACCCCTTTCAGAGAGTATCGCAAAGTTACAACCAAAAAGTGGCGAACGACGAAAAAAACTTGCGAAACGGATAAATTGGCCTCCGAAACGTGCTAAAACCGCCCCCGAAAGTGCACACGCTCGCTTCCGGCGACTGGCCAAAAGAAAAGCGGCAAGGACACCGCAGTGGCCTTGCCGCAACTCTACATAATGGGTATGAGGGGTATATGTCGGTTTTTGGAAACCCTGAGATTAGTTCCAATCCTTGGGATACCAGCTGCCATCGTATACCATGTCGTCGCCGTAGAATGCCTGAGCAGTCTTGTTAAGGTCGCTGATGATATATGAGGTCATCCAGTAATCGGGATTGCAGGTGAAGTTGTAGACCATCAATGTGCCGTAGCCATCTTCGCGCATGCCGGTAAGCGAGAAGCGATTTGAATAGTTGCTATTGGCGGGGATCCACTGTGCCCAGTCGCTGCAGTTCCAAGAGCCGGTGCCGGCTTGGTCTTGCTTGAGGCCGGGATAGGTGCTGCAAGGATCGCTTACCACGCCGTAGTCGTTGACAACATAGTCAACAAACTGGCCAGGCTCCACGCCATTGATAGCAACGGCTGAGTAGAGGTCCTGATAGCGGTAGCTGATCATCATGCGCTCGGGCTGAGCCTGCTTGATGTCGTACATCAGGCGGCTGGCAGCCTCGGTAGAACGGGTCTGGAAGCCCGGATAGTTGCCAGAGGCTGCGTCGTCGTAGTTGGTGTACTCATCATCCATGAACACGCCATCGAGATTGTAGACATCGCAAACCTGCTTAACCTCCTGAGCATACTGGGCCGAAACCTCGGGGGTCATGGTCGACACGCCAGAAGCGTCGTGGTTGCCAAGCAGACCGAGAATCACCTTGATTCCGCGCTCCTGCAGGGGCACCAGATATTTCTCGCGGTTGCTCAGAAGAGCCTGCACGTTGTCGTTGCAGCTCACGTAGGGCTTGCCGGTGGTGCTGTTGATGTTGATGTTGGCAGCAAAGAGCACGCAGATGTCAAAGAGCTGCTTGCCGCTTTCCTTCATGGTAAAGCCCATCACGTTGAGGGGGTTCACATCGTTGACCTCGAGCACAGCCATCATCTTCATGCCGGGAGCGCCGTTGTAGAGCTTGTCAGTGCCAGGGAATGTGGAGTAGTCGCGCACCAGGATCACCATGGTGTTGCCGAGCGAAGAGGCCTGGCCGTTGCTTACTGAGAAAGTCAGAGGCAGAGCATAGGTCTTCTCGGGATCGAGCTGGCCGCCGCTGCTGACAGTCACCTCCAGGTTAGCCGACATGCTGCCGGCAGCCATGGTGACCTTGCCGCCCGAGCTGAGGGTAACCATGCTCTGGGGGAGCAGAGGATAAGAGGTGTCATTGGCATTGGCGTCGTAGGCGAATTGCACCTCGCAGGTGCCCTCGATTTCCTTCGACGATTTCACATTGAGGGTGTAAGTGCCCGAGCCATTGATCGAGAAGCTGCATTCGCCGCTTGTACCCTGAGCGTCAGTGACGTACACCACATTGGTGTCGGGGCCGTTAAGGTCTGAGCCCGAGCCCTCGGCGTAGATGTAGAGATCATCGTTGTCGCAGGCTGCCAGGCCCATGGCCACGGCAGCGAATGCGCACAGTTTATATATCTTTGAATTCATGATATTCCTATTAAACATTAATCATTAGCAATTAACAATTAATCACTTGCTCTTCTCGGGCAGAGAAACCTCAACCCAGTCGGGACGTGTCACGCTGCTGTCGGAGTTGGGCATGCACACAAGGTCGTAGCCGTTGGCCGAGTCCTTGAATTCGTTGCCAGCACCCTCGTTGAGCTTCCAGTAAGCCACCAGACCTTCGCTGTCGACATCCACAGTGTAGAAGTGGAGCGGAGCGTTGATTTCCTCGGGAGTAAGCACGCGATTCCATACGCGCAGTTCGCTCATGTAGCCGGGGAACCAGCGGTCGGCGTTCCAAGCAAAGCCTACGTAGAAGTAGCTGTTGCTGCCGTCGGTGAAGGGACCTGTGCCAGAGTTCCAGTTGATCACGTCGCGGAATGAGCCGTACTGAGTAGAGCCTTTCTGCACGCCGTTGAAGTAAACCTTGGTCTCGCCATTGGTAGTGTCGTAGGTGAAGGTGAGGAATGTCCAGGCGTTGGTGTCAAAGCGCCAGCCATCGTCGGTGACATTGCCATTGCTGGTGGCCAGCTGCAGCTGGTTGGGCTCCAGGCCGGCATCGCCGATACGCACCAGGAAGTAGCCTTCCTTGCCCATGACGGTAGCAAGCATGTTGGGGAACGACTGGGGATAGAGCAGAGCCTCCACGGTGATCTGGGTGAGGCCGTCGAGCTGGAATGCCTCAGCCTCAGCGCTCTTGAATGTGGCAGCGGTCTTGGTCATGTCGGCCACCACGTTGATGATGGCAGCTTCCTTGATCACGAAGTAGGTCACATTCTGATCCATAGTGGCATAGGGAGCCTCGACCACGCCCACAGGCAGTACATAATCCTTGTCCATGTCGAGGTTGGCGAGGTTGATGAAGTTGACAGCCACGTTGTCGGTGGCCACCATGCCGGTGGTGATTGTAGCCACGGGGCTGGGAATGCTGTAATATTGACTGGGGAGGAGCTCAGCATTCTGGCTGTAGATGGCATTGTAGTCGGCCACTTTGCTTTCCATCACGCCGAAGGTGATCGACACGTCGTGGTTCTCCTTCTTTGCCATCTTGGCGCTTACGTAGCCGGTAGCATCGGTGGTGCCTTCTTGCACCAGGATGTTGCTTATGGGGTTCACATTGGGCGAGAACACCTTGTTAGAGAAGTCCTCCATGTCCTCCTGGCAGCTTGCCATGGCCACGGCTGCGCCCAAGAAGAGGACGGGGATATATCGGTTGTATTTCATCGTATTCTGGGATTATTTAGCAGCCGGGTTGAGGATTTGGATAGCACCTCGGCACACAGGGTAAATAAATGTGGGATTGTAATAATCGTCGTTAAGGTTGGTCACGCCCATGGCAGCCACATTGGCGCCGCGGCTCCACTCGGCAGCCTTCCAGCTGGCATACGAACTGCCCCAGGTGCCCACGGCGTTGCCATTGGCATCGGTGCCGGGCAGGGGAGCGATCACTGCAAAGCGATCGGTGGGGAGGCCGTTGCTCGAGTTGCGAGCGATGATCATCTCATATTCGAGGGTGCTGGTGACAGAGGCAGTCTCTGACAGGAAGATTACGCCAGCGTTGTTGATGATGGAAGTGTCATACACGTTGGCGGGCACGCCCATGTAGTCGTAGCTGCGACCGGCGGTGGCCACCCAGCTGGTGATCTTGCCAAAGAAAGTCTGCTGGCCTTGGATGCAAGCCTGCGCGTCGGCGCTGGTCATCAGGTTGGTGTCCTTGCCTACGTAAGCTGCAATCACATGGTTGATGCCAGCTGCTGCGGCGTCGCTCAGGGCCTGGTCAACGCTTTGGCCGAGGTAATCGGTCCAAGAACCAACGCTCTCGCCGACTTCTACCTTGCTGGTGTACTCGTCCTGGATGGCATTGTAATCCACGGCGCAAGCCACCACCATGCCGGTGTTGGTGGTCTTCTGCTGAATGTCATAGACGCCCTCGCTGTCGATGATGCTGGGGTTGCTGAGCACCAGCACGTCGATGCTGTCAGGCACTGCGCTCACATGGTCGGCCTGCGAGTTGAATGTGCCCTTGTTCTCATACCAAGCATAGAATTTCTTGTGGCTGTTGGTGCGGTATTGGCGCAGATTGGCCAAATATTTTTGGTAAGCCTCAGCGTCGTTCTCTTCGATGCCGCCATGCACCACATCGATTGGCTCAGGATCGGTCCAGTCGCTGCAAGCGGTAAGCGCCACTGCTGCCAGAGTTGCGGCCAAGCCGCTATATATGAATCGTTTCATATTTGTCATTTATCATTTGTAATTTGTCACTTATTTGCGTACCCACCACAGCTTGGTAGCTTGGTTGTCCGGTCCACCGAGCATTTGGTTTACGGCAGTGGTCACGTTGACTGAGTTGTTGGTGTATTCCTCCTGGGGATAAGGCATGCGCTGGGGGCCCAGGTTGCTGTCCACGATGCCGCCGCTCAGGTTGGCAGCCACGGGGATGAGCTGGGGATATCCGGTGCGGCGCTTCTCGGCCCAAGCCTCGTTGCCATTGAGCCAGAGGGCGATCCACTTCTGGGTGATGATGCGCTCAAGCTTGGTCTCGGTATCGGCGCTGTCGTCCCACTTGATGGTGATCGAAGAAAGCGAGCCAGTGTAGGGATTCATGCCGGTAGGATCCACGTATGCGGCCGGACGGCTGGTAGCGTCCTCGCAGTAAGCGGCTGCGCCAGTTGCGCCCCACTGCTCAAAGCTCAGGTGGATGCCTTGGTTATAGAAATCGCCAGCGTTGCCGCCCATGTCGAAACCATGGATAGCGGCGCCCTCGGCGCGCAGGAATGCCACCTCAGCAGCGGTCATCCAGATATAGGGGTCGGTGCTCTTGAGATTCAGGCCGCAGAAATTGAAGCCCCAGCTCTTGTCGAACACTTCCCAGCCACGGCGCAGGCCGATGTAGTCGCGGTCAGCCCAAGCCTCGCTCTTCACGAAGTAAGCGGCGCGGCGGTTGTCGTTGTAGCCGTTCATGTAGCAGATGATGTCGGCAGCAGCGTGGGTATCGCCACCAGTCTCGCAGCCATCGCTGTTGTATTCCTTAGCCACGTAGAGACCGTTGACCACGGTACCGCTCTTGAAGTAGTTCCAGCAAGCGTTGTCGTCGTTGCTTTCGATCACGCCGTCGCGCACAGCCTCTTCGGCCATTTGCTTGGCGAGCGTGGGCTCAACGAATGAAATGCGCATAGCCAGACGCAGCTTGAGCGAGTTGGCGTATTTGATCCACTTGGTGATGTCGCCATAGTATACATAGTCGCCAAGGGCTGAAAGGTTGACAGTACTGTTAGCCTTGAGGAAGTCGATCTGCTCGCTGAGCTCGCTCAGGAATGAGTGGTACACCTCCTGCTGGCTGTTGTAAGGCACGTAGAGGTCGTCGCTCTTGCCCAGTTCGAGGTAAGGAATCGGGCCGTAGGTGTCGGTGACGCGGCTCATGGCAGCGATCTTGATGATTGTGGCCACAGCCATAGGCACATGATTGTCAATCTCCTCGCAGTCGAGCTCGAGGGCGTTGAGGTTGGCGTAGAGGGTCGACACGATCTTGTCGCTCTTCAGGAATACGCGGCTCCAGTCGTCCTTGGGGTTGTAGCGAGCGAACGACTCTGCGAAGCCGGCATTAGCATCGCTGAAGTATCCACCCAGAGTGCCGCCCATCAGGGCGTCGGTGAACTGTATGGTGTTGACGTCGGCCGACATCACGCAAGCCGCTATGTTGTTGAGCTGGCTGTTGAGCTTGTAGCTGTCGCCAGAGAGGTCGCCAGGCTCGTAGGGATTTGAATTGATGTCCACATATGAGCCGGTGCAGCCGACGGCCGCTATCATAAGCGGAGCAATGAGAAATTTAGATATGTTTTTGTGCATCTCAGTATCTATTAGAAGGTCTTATTAGAATGTAAAGTTAACATTGAAGCCCAAGTTGCGCATTGAAGGCATCATGAAGTAGTCGATACCCTGATAGTAGTTGTCGGTGGTGGCCACTGACTCGGGATCGAAAGGAGCCTTGTTGTAAATCATGCACAGGTTGCGGCCCACGAATGAAATCTTGATGTCGCAAACATTGTAGAGCCAGCGGCGCGGAATGTTGTAGCTTACAGTGACTTCGCCGAGGCGCACATTGGTAGCGTCGTAGATGTAATACTGAGGCACTGCGGTGCCGCCAGCAATGATAGAATACCACATTTGCGGGCTTACGCGGTCGCCATTGTTGAGCGAAACGAAACCGCGGTCGCGAGCGTCAGCTGATGCTTCTGACACACCATAGTAGTCGAGGACAGCCTGGGTGCGAGAGAAGACCTTGCCGCCCAAGCGAGCGTTGATCATGAAGCTGGCAGCCAGATTCTTCCAATGGAAGGTGTTGCTCCAGGCGAGATTGCCCTTAGGCAGCACGGTGCCCAGCTTGATGTAGTTCTCCTTGTCTTGGATGGCGCTTGTAGATACTGCACCGGTCTGATCCACGTAGATGGCACCGTTGCTGTCGCGCACCAGGTCGATAGTCGAGTAGATGTCGCCCATAGAGCCGCCCTTCTTGAGCAGGAAGCGAGTCGAACCCAGACCGCCCATGTCGAGCACGTCCATCGAGAAGCGTTCGCCGGTCACGGGGTTGAGGGCGTTGTCAGCCAGCTCGGTAATCTTGTTCTTGTTGAAGCTGTAGGTGATGCCGGTCTCCCAGGTGAAGTTGCCCCAAGTGTGGCTGTAGTTGAAGGCAAATTCCATACCCCAGTTGCGAACGCAACCGGTCTGCACGAACATGTTGCTGTAGCTGTTGACAGGAAGGCCAGGATTGAAAGTCTGGTTCTTGGTGTCAGCGTGGTAGTATGTGGCATCGAAGGTGATGTCGTTGATGAAGCGGAAGTTCATACCGAGTTCAAACGAGTTGGTGCGCTCGGGCTTCAGGTCGTAGAGAGGATACTGAGTCAGCACGCTCCAAGAGTTGGTGGATGAATCCCAGGTGTAGCGCGGGTTGGCGATATAGCGGCTGAATGCCGAACCTACCGATGCATACGAACCGCGGATCTTCCAGAGCTGGAGGATTTGCTGGTTGATGCCGGGGATGAGGTTGTTCATCAGCACTGACAGACCAACCGAAGGATAGAAGAATGATGAATTCTTTGAGTTGGGACCTGCCAACTGGCTGGGCCAGTCGTTACGGCCGGTAAGAGTGAGGTAGTAGGTGTTGAGATAGCCGATGTCAGCCGAGGCGTAGAGCGATTGGGTCTGCTCGTGCCAGCCAGTCTGCATCACGGTGGTGTGAGAGGGCGAAAGGTTCTGCACAGCGAAGAAGTTGGGCAGACCGGCGGTGATGCCTTCGAAACGGCCCTGGCCGTCGCTGATGGGGCCAGAGGTGGCGTCGGCGTCATAGCGCATGTCGCTGATAGATCCACCGAAGTTGGCTTGTACGCTCCAGTCTTCGCCAAAGGTCTTGTTGAAACTTACCAGGAAGTCGCCAAAGATCTGCTTGTCGTTGCTCTTGGTAATAGCGTAAGAGCCGCGGGTCGAACCGCTGGTCAGCTGGTCGTTGGTCGAAGCGTAGTTTTTCTGGGTGTAAGTATTGTAAGAGTTGTCGATGCGGATGCGACCGGTGATGGTGAGGTAAGGGAGAACCTTGTAGCTAAGGCTTGCACCCATCATGTAGCGGTCCTTTGAGTTCTCGTTGAGGTTGCGATAGTTGATCCAGTAGGGGTTCTGCACTGTCATGCCATAGTCGCCAACCTGCCAGTTCTGTGTGCTAAGAGCGCGGCTGGGGTCGTAGAGCTCGTAGGTCTTGATATCTTCCCAGCTGTTGCCGCGGGGGAAGAGCAGAGCGCCTACCAAGGGGTTGCCGTAGGTACCTTGGTTGACCATGTTGCGGTCAGTCTGGTGGATGTAGCTTGCATTGAGATCAAGGGTCATCTTGTCCTGGAGGAACACCGATGTATTGCGGATGCTGAAGTTGTAGCGGTCATAGCGGTTGTTGGGTACTACGCCCTTAGAGTTCACGGCAGCAGCCGAAGCGAATGTCTGGTTCTTCTCAGTACCGGTGCTGAAAGTCAGCGACTGGGTTGAGAGGAAGCCTGTCTGCAGATAATCGCTGTAGGGATCGAAGTTGTAGGTGTTTGCAGCCACCAGGGGAGCGCCCCACGACATGTTGCTGGTGGGCACGAGAGCGCCGTTGGTGCCAGTGCCGTAGCGGTTCTGGAGCTTATGCTTTACGAGGGCCTGATCCCAAGAGAGCGAGCTGTTGTAGGTGAGTTTGGTCTTGCCAGCCTGACCCTTCTTTGTGGTGATCACGATAGCGCCGTTGGCAGCCTCTGATCCGTAAAGAGCGGCTGCGGCAGCACCGGTCAGCACTGACATGCTCTCGATATCTTCGGGGTTGAGGTCGGCAATAGGCTCTGTGGTGCCTTGGCTGCCAAATTCAGTGCTGCCGCCCGAGTTGGCGCCGCGCATAGGCATGCCATCGACTACGTAGAGAGCGTTGCTGCCCTGCATGATCGACTTGGTACCGCGCATCACTACCTTAGAGATACCGCCCACGCCTGATGATGAAGCGTTGATGGTGACACCAGCCACCTTGCCGGCCAGGCCGTTGATGAAGTTGGCATCCTTGTTCTCAGAAAGTGCTGCGCCGTCGATTTGCTGCACATTGTAGCTCAGTGACTTCTGCTCGCGCTTGATGCCGAGAGCGGTCACCACCACCTCGTTGAGCACCTGCGAGTCCTCGACCATGGTGATGTCGATATGAGTGCGGTCGCCTACTTTCTGCTCTTTGGGCTGGTAGCCGATGTATGATACAACGAGCACATCGCTTGGAGCGGCTTTGAGGCGGAAGTTACCGTCGATGTCAGTGGTTGTGCCAATGTTGGTGCCTTTGATGGTCACGGCAGCGCCGATCAGAGGCTCCCCGTCGATGTCGAGGATTTGGCCGGTAACGATTTCAGAAGTGGCAGCGTCGGCGCTTGCAGCGGGGGCAGCCTGATCGCTAACGATCTTGATGGTGTTGCCATCGATTTCATAGGTGTATCCGGTGGCATTGAGGATAGTGCTTAACGATGTTGACAGGTCAGCATTGTCAAGATTAAGGTTGATACTGTGCAGCCCTTCCAGCTTGGAGTTGCTGAAACCAATAGAGAGGCCGCTTTGCTGCTCCACTTCGCGAAGCGCTTCGATCACAGAAATGTCGTTGCGATGGATGTTGATGCGCGCTTGCGCAGCATCCTGAGCGAAAGCCGAAGCCGAAAAGATTAATGCTGTAGCAAGCCCTGCCATAAGGCGCTTTGCCATGCGGCACGCACCAGGCATGAGGGCTCGGTTCAATGAATTTGGCATTTAGCTAGGGTTTTAGGGTTGATTAGGTTGGTTATTTTAGAAAGATTCTTTTTGTATAGATTTGCGTAGGTTAGTGGGTTGTTTTGAAGCTGTAGGGATTTTAGGGGGTTAACTGGTTATGTTATTGGGGTTATTTAGGGGTCACGCGGCACTGGCGGTCATCCACTTTTACTTGAATGTCGCCAGCGACATCGGCAATGATTTGCATCATTTGAGGCAGTGAGGTGTCTTTAGGGAAATTGAAGGTGTATCTCTCTGTAGACAGTACTGAGGGGTCGTATATGAAAGTCTGAGGGAAGTGGTTTTGCACTTCTTCGAAAATCTCGCTAAGCGAAGCATTGCTGAAGGCCAGCTCGCCTACCTGCCATGCAGTGACGTCCTTGAGGTAGATTTGGCTTATGGTGGCTTGCTTGGTCAGGCGATCGTAGGTGAGCTGCTCGCATGGATTGAGTAGGCTCTCGCCCGCCTCGCCATAGTTGACTTTCACTGATCCGGAGATTAGCGTTGATTCTACGGTGCTATGGTGGGGGTAGGCTTTGATGTTGAATTCGGTGCCGAGAGCGGTTACGCTCAGTTCGTCGCATTTCACGATGAAGGGATGGCTCTTGTTGGCCTTCACTTGGAAATTGCCTTCGCCAATGAGGATCACTTCGCGCTCTTTGCTCGAGAATCTCTCTGGATAAACCAGAGTTGAAGATCCGTTGAGCATCACGTCGGATCCGTCGGGGAGCTCCACTTGCATCACGTCGCCCGGCTGGCAGTAGGCCTGCAGCATCTGAGGCGCCTGCTCGCGGTTGGCGATCAGGAAGGCTCCAGTCACCATAAGGCCTATGAAAAGGGAGGCTGCCACGCCTTGCCATATGCGCAGCGAGCGCTTCGACTGGAAGCGGAGCTTCTTCATTGATGTTGTCATTTTCTGCTTGGCTCTCCATCTGTCATAGGCCATCTCGGTCTCATCATTCTCATCCATCTTGCCCTCTACCTTCCACTCCTGGTCGATAGCCTGCTCCTTGAGGTCGGCATGGCTATCCTCGGTAATCCATCGCCATACTTTATGGTTGACTCTGTCGGAATAAGAGCCATCCATGAAGGTGCGGATTACGCGCTGGATGTATTTCTGTTTAAGGTAGTTCATTAAAAAGGCTTTTTATGTGTCTGTAATATACTATCCAAAAGGGGGCCGGATACTTAGCCGCAATCTGTTAATTAATGTTAATTAATCTACTTTCCTTTGAGTTTGATGATAAATTACATAAATTTGCAAAGTGAGAATTTGCTAAATTCATATTACCAATACAGCCTTCTCCCCTATCGGATGTGGCCAGCCAAAGATGCAAAAAGAATTTGAAGTCATATTTAGGAGTTTCTACGCCCCAGTGAAAACCTTCATCTACAAGTTAGTGAAGAGTGAGGATGACGCCGCTGACCTGGCTCAGGAGGTGTTCAGCCAGCTGTGGGTCAAGCCCGAAGTATGGCAATCCAATCCTGACATCGACCGCTACATCTATCGCATGGCCAAGTACATGTCGCTTAATTACATGCGCGACCGTTTGCGCCGTGCTGACAATAGCCTTATGGAGGCCGACATCGATCTGGTGGAAAAGGTGCAGAGCGACATTTCCACAATAGATTCCATCATTCGCGACGAAGCAAATCTCCTATTGGAGATGGCATTGGACAAAATGCCCCCGAAGCGGCGCGAGATTTTTTCTCTTAGCCGATTCGAGGGCTTAAGCCATAAGGACATTGCCCAGAAACTCAATGTGTCAGTGCGCACAGTGGAGAGTCACATCTATGCGGCCCTTACCCACCTCAAAGAGATCTTCCGGCCCTGTTAATACAACCGGGCCATATTATTTTTTGCGGAAAATTAGCGGGGCGCCGCTGGTGAGTTCGTCGTGGGATATGCGATAGCCAAGTTTTTTGCCGCCTTGCGTGATGCTCTTGGTGTAGGGCGATTTCGACTTGGGGTTTGCCACCTCGATCACCACCTTGTCGGCCTCGTAATAGTCAGGATTCAAGTCGATGACCACGCGATCAAATGTGGGTGTTGTGAGGGTGTAGGTAGGCACGCCGGGGATATCGGGGTAAAGGCCCATCATGGAGAATATTGCCCATGCCGACATGGTGCCGGCATCGTCATTGCCGGGGATTCCATCGGGCTTGGTGGTGAAATACTGGGCCAGGAGTTCGGGAATGAGCTTCTGAGTGCGCCATTCCTGTCCAGGCACCTGAGTGAAAAGATAGGGGTAGGCAATGTCGGGCTCATTGGCCGGATCATAGTTGCCACGGTCGAACACGCTCTGCAACTTCTCCACAAAGGGCTCCGGCCCTCCCATCAACTCGATTAGACCCTCCACATCGTGAGGCACATAGAAGGTATAATTCCAGGAATTGCCCTCATGGAAGCCGGGCGAAGGCTCAAAATTCTCGCCTTGCTTGGGATCGAATGGGGTAAGGAAAGAGCCGTCGGGAAGCAGCGGACGCAGCGTGCCGTATTCGGTGTCGTAATAATGCTTGTACCCAAGAGAACGTTCGCGCAGCTTTGCAGCGTCGTCGGCATGGCCGAGACTGTCAGCGATTGCGGCCAGTGCATAGTCGGCTATGTAGTACTCCAGGGCATGGCTTACCGAGTTGTCGAATTCGCTAAGCAGTGGCACATACCCCAGCTCCATGTAATAGTCATTGTCAGGGCGCATCAGATTCTCGTCACCCGGAGTAAAGGCCCCTTTTCGCATTGCCTCGTAAGCCAGGTCGATGTCAAATCCTCGGATGCCCTTGCTCCAGGTGTCCACGATCACGGGGATCGAAGGGTCGCCTTCCATCGTTAGGGTCTCGCGGCCGTAGAGTTCCCACTTGGGCAGCCAGCCGTGCTCGCGATAGATGTCGAGCATAGAGCGCACCATGGCTTCCTGGCGCTCGGGATATGCGAGGGTGAGCAGCTGATGGAGATTGCGGTAGGTGTCCCAAAGCGAGAATACTGTGTAGCGGTCTTCGGGCTCCACTCCGCGCTCTTTGGCCAATTGATAGATGTTGCCGATCGAGTCGCTTTCCATCATGGGATAGTCGCCATTGACATCGTTGAGCACGTTGGGATGGATCAGCGCATGGTAAAGAGCTGTGTAGAATACCTCTTTCTGTTCTTGAGTGCCCCCTTCCACAGAGATGCGGCCCAAAAGGTCATTCCATTCCTGCCGCGCCTCTTCCCTTACGCGGTCAAACAATCCAGATGCCGCATCCAGATCGCCTACGGCCCATGAGAGTTCCTTTTCGAGATTCTCGCGGGCGTTTTCGATGCTCACAAAAGATACGCCGATGGCCACCTGCACCTGCTCGTCGGGCTCGGTGTCAAATTTCATCCATACCCCTATGTCATCGCCCGAGAGCACGCGGCCATAATTAGTGTAGAGCTTGTATTTTCCCTGATCCGGATCCCACTCAGCCTCGACTCCGGTCATGGGGCGCTGCTTTTTCCAAAAGCCTGAGGCCTGAGGAGCCTTGTCAACGCGCATCACGAAATAGATGGGGAATACAGCCTGGGGCGCATAGCAGAAGGTGCCCAGCAGTTTTGAGCCCTCGAATTCGCGTTCGCCGACGCGCCTTACGCTTGCTCCCGACTCATTGGTAAGGCCCTCGCCCAGATTGAGCAGGATGTTGCCCTCGCCAGCTATCGGGAAAGTGAATCGGCTTACGCCCACGCGGCGCGTGGCAGTGGCTTCGGCCAGAATGCCGCTGTTGTCAAGGGTCACTCCGTAATAGCCGGGATGTGCTTTCTCGTCGCGATAAGTGGTGCCATAGTTGTGATAGTCCACATCGAGAGGGCCCATGGTGGCAGTCAGCAGCAGAGAGCCCAATTCGGGGCATCCCACTCCTGAAAGATTCACATGCGAAAAGCCTGTGAAGAACTTGTTGGTGACATCGTAGGGAGTCGACCACCACCGCGCGTCCTTGTCATAGACATTCAGGTCGGAGCCCATCACATTGAAGGGCGTAACCGACATCATGCCATTGGGGCGCAGAGCGCCGGGATTGGTGGTGCCAAAGTTGGTGGTGCCCACAAATGGGTTGACCAATGCCGTAAAGTCGACGGAAGCCTCTTGAGCATGCCCGATCAGGCATGCTCCAAAGGCTATTATAGGGAAAAGTTTTTTAAGATGCATGAACAGAAATAAGGCAGAAAGAATGGGGTTATAGACTATTATGCTTCAAGAAATCCACGATTTCGCTGATGCGGCCAAAGGCCAGGCACACGCAGGTGTCGGCTGCGCCGTAGTACACGGCCACGCGGTCGCCATCAACCAGGGCGGAGCATGGGAACACTACCCCAGGCACATCGCCTACGAGTTCGTATTCTGTGGCAGGAGCCAGCAGATAAGGCTTTGAGCGGTAGAGCACCTTTTCGGGATTGTCCTTGTCGAGCAGGGCAGCGCCCATCGAGTAGCGGTAGCCACGGCAGGTGTTGATCACGCCATGATAGAAGATGAGCCAGCCCTCATCGGTAAGGATGGGCACAGATCCGGCGCCTATCTTTGTGCATTGCCAGGCACTTTCGGTGAAGGGAGCCACTTTCATCAGACAGCGGTGCTCGCCCCAGTACTTCATGTCGGGGCTGTAGCTGAGGAAAATATCGCCAAAGGGAGTGTGGCCATTATCGCTGGGGCGCGACATCATCAGGAACCTTCCGTCGAATTTTTGCGGGAACAGCACGCCATTGCGGTTGAATGGCAGAAAAGCATTCTCACACTGGTAGAAGGTCTTGAAGTCGAAAGTGTACCCTATGCCTATGGTGGGGCCGTTGTAGCCATTGCACCAGGTGATCCAATAGCGGTCGTCGATCCAGGTGCAGCGAGGATCGTATTTGTATTCGCTCTCGATCATGGTGGTGTTGCCGGGCTCGAACTTGATGGGCTCTTCCGAAATGTTCCAATTGATGCCATCGTCGGAGAATCCCACATATATGTTCATTTGCACAGCCTTGTTGTCGCAGCGAAACACTCCGGCGTAGCCGTCGCCAAAAGGCACCACGGCGCTGTTGAAGATGCTATTGGAGATTTTTGTATGATATCGGTCAACAACGGGGTTGGCGCTATAGCGCCACATCACATCTTGGCAGCCTTCGGGCCGCTCTTCCCATGGAAATGCTTTCATAATTAAGGTCTTGGTTATAAGGTTACTATGCACGCAGAAGATGCGCCTCAGGCTAATCGGGGGCTATGTCGGCGCGCTCTTCGGCCTTCTCCACCTGCAGGGGGTTGCCCTTGTCATCATATTTGAAAGGCACCTTCCAGGTGATGATGAAAGCGGGAATAGTGGCGATCAGCACAAACACGAAATACGCCGCATATCCTAAGCCGTCGCAAATCCATCCGCTTGCCATGCCAGGGAGCATCACGCCTAAGTTCATGATGCCGCTGGCAAAGGCATAATGGGCCATCTGATGCTTGCCCGGAGCCACTTGCTGCATCATGAAGAGGGTAAGACCTACGAATCCGAAACCGTAGCCGAAATATTCGCAGACAATGCCTGCCGATATGACCCAGCCCGATTCAGGCTGCAGCAATGCCATCAGCACATATACCACGAAGGGTATATTAAAAAAACAACATAGGGAGAATAAAGTTTTGCGCAGTCCGCGAGCCGAAATGTAATACCCGGCCAGTAGAGAACCCAGGACGAATGCTGCAGCGCCGAATGTGCCATAGTATAGGCCTATCTGCTGATTGTCAAGGCCAAGGCCTCCCACAGCGCGATCAGCTTTCAGGAACAGAGGCACGATCTTCACCGCGAACCCCTCGCCCAGGCGATACAGGATGATGAAGGTGATGTAGAGCCATATGAACTTCTTGGTGAAGAAGGCCTTGATCACGATCCATAGTTGCTCCCACACCTCGCGAGTAGTGCGCTTGGCGATGGGCCTTGCCTGCTCGCTCTTGCCGCCGGGAAGGATGAAGATGTGGTAGACGCCAATGAGTACCATCACCCCGGAGAGCATGGCCATCACCACAGTCCAGGAGTAGCGGTTGGCCAGGAAGAGATTTTCGGTGGTCTCATGAGCGCCATTGAGATATTTTTGAATGAAGTATCCAGAGAGATACACCAGGCCGCCAGTGGCCACAATCTTGGCAATGTTGTAGAAAGCGCCCTGCCAGCCAATGTATTTGGCCTGCTGTGCCGGAGACAGCACACTCATGTACACGCCGTCGCAGGCAATGTCGTGGGTGGCGCCGCTAATGGCGATCAGCGCAAGCAGAGCGATCGACACTACGAAGAAATCACTAAGATTGAGCGACAAGGCTACCAGGCCAAAAGTCACACCAGTGATCAGCTGGGTGGTGACCACAAAGAATTTCTTGGTTTTGAAAATCTCCAAGAAGGGGCTCCACAGGGGCTTGAGAGTCCAGGGCAGCAGGATCAGAGATGTCCAAAAGGCAATCAAAGCCTCCTCAACGCCCATGCCCTGATACATGAGCACAGTGACCATGTTGAGCACCACAAATGGGAAGCCCATGGCAAAATATGCCGTGGGCACCCATGCTATGGGGCTTACGCCTTGATGTGATTTCTTGTTATCGGTCATTTCTGGGAATTGATCTCATCAGAGAAAGAGTATGGAAGGGCCTCCTCGCTGGTGCCGCGCTCCTTGTTGGGCTGAGCGCCCATGTCGAAGGTGATATTGGCGCCATCCATGAGCATCGGATAGGTGATGTAATTCTTGTCGTAGGTCTTGCCATTGACAGTCATCTTCTCGATGTAGCGATTGTCGGCCGAGTTGTTGGGAGCGTCGATAGTGACGGTCTTGCCATTTTCGAGATGGATCTTTGCCTTCTTGAAGAGGGGAGCGCCCAGGGCATACTCGTCGGTGCCGGGAGCCACAGGATAGAATCCAAGGGCTGAGAAAACATACCAGGCCGATGTCTGGCCATTGTCTTCGTCGCCGCAATACCCGTCGGGAGTGGGAGTATAGAGGCGGTCCATGGTCTCGCGTGTCCAGTATTGGGCCTTCCAGGGTTCGCCTGCCCAGTCGTAGAGATATATCATGTGCTGGATGGGCTGATTTCCGTGTGCGTAATTGCCCATATTCATCACTGCCATTTCGGTGATTTCATGTATGGGGAAGCCATAATAGCTGTCGTCATAAATCGGGGGCACTACGAATACGGAGTCGAGCATTTCCACAAATTGCTCTCTTCCGCCCATTAGCTCCATTAGGCCCTTGGGGTCATGGAACACGCTCCAAGTGTAATGCCAGGGGTTGCCCTCGGTGAAGGCGTCGCCCCATTTGTAGGGTGAGAAGGGGGCTTGGAAGTTGCCATCCTGGTTGCGACCGCGCATCAGGTTGTATTCTTTGTCGAAAATGTTCTTATAGTTCATCGCGCGCTGCGCATAGAGCTGCTGCTCGGCTTCGGGGCGGTTGAGGGCCTTGGCAAGCTGATAGATGCACCAGTCGTCGTAGGCATATTCCAGGGTGCGCGCACCGCTTTCATTAATGTTGACATCATAGGGCACATAGCCAAGTTCGTTGTAGTACTCATGGCCCAGACGTCCGGTCGAGCGCACCTTGGGATGCACATTGTTGGTGCCATTGACGATGCCGGCCCACAAGGCAGCGGTGTCGGCTACCTGGATGCCCTTGAGGTAAGCGTCGGCAAGCACTGAGGCTGAGTTGTTGCCCACCATGCAGTCGCGGTGGCCGGGGCTCGCCCATTCGGGGAAGAAGCCACTCTCTTTGTAAGCATTGATCATGCCCTCTTGGATCTCCTGGTTGATTGAGGGATAAGCCAGGTTGAGCAGGGGGAAGAGGCTGCGGAATGTATCCCAGAGGCCAGTGTCGGTGTACATGTAGCCGGGAAGCACTTGGCCATTATAGGGGCTATAGTGCACCACCTGGCCGTCCTTGTCGATTTCATAAAACTTCCTCGGGAAGAGCAAGGCGCGGTAGAGGCAGCTGTAGAAGGTGCGGTCCTGGTCAAGGTTTCCGCCCTCCACCTCGATGCGGCCAAGCATATCGTTCCAGGCTTCCTGACCCTCGGCTACAAGAGCATCAAAGTCCTTAGAGTCAAGTTCCTTGAGGTTGAGCTCAGCCTGGTCAAAAGAGATGAACGAACTTGCCACGCGCACGATCACCTGTTCGCTCTTCGTGGTGGGGAAGCCCACGACAGCGCCGGTATGCCAGCCTTCCTTCTCAAGGTCGGTTTGGCTCAGGGTATAGGCTGACTTGGGGAGTTTGCCGTCGAAATTCTGAATCTCGTCTTTGGTAAGAGTGTAGGCACTGCTGTTAGGCTTCTCGCCTGATCCACGGGTTGCACCTGCCGAGAAGGTGGCTGAGTAAGTGAATGGCTTAGAGAATTCCATTACGAAATAGTTGCGGAAATTGTCGGGCACACCGCCGCTGTTGCGGGTAGTGTAGCCGATCACTTTCTGCTGCTCGGGGAGCACCTTGATGTAGCTGCCCTTTTCAAAAGCGTCGATCACCACGAACGAAGAATCGTTCTGCGGGAAGGTGAATCGGAACATGGCAGCGCGCTCAGTAGGGGTGATTTCAGTCACCACATCCCAGTCTGACAGATAAGCCTTGTAGTAGTAAGGCCTGGCATCTTCGCTTTTATGCGAGTACCAACTTTGGCGCTCATCCTCGTGGAAGGCAGGCTTGCCCACCACGGGCATGATCGAGAACTGGCCGTAATCATTGATCCACGGGCTGGGCTGGTGAGTCTGCTTGAAGCCCTGGATCTTGTTGTCAGTATACTGGTAGGCCCAGCCGTCGCCGTTGGGGCTGGTCTGGGGAGTCCAGAAGTTCATGCCCCAGGGGCGTGCGATTGCCGGATAGGTGTTGCCGGTGGAGAGTTCGAATGTCGACATTGTGCCCATCAGGGGGTTCACCAAATCGGCATAATTCTTGTCGGAGGCTTCGGCAGCATTGCTATGGGTGCATGCCACGGCTGCTCCGGCCAGGGCTGCTGCCCCAATCATGTAAAGAAAATATTTTTTCATTATGAAAAGGTATTAGTCGGTAATTCCCCATTTGGTGGGTGTGGGTGACATCTCAAACACTAACTCGCCGCCTTGCATAAGATCAGCGTGGCTGACGAACGGCTTGTCAATCGGCTTTCCATTGAGCGTGAGACCGGCGATGTATATGTTGTCCTTGCTGAAATTGTCAGCCTTGACGCGGAGCTGTTTGCCATTGCCAAGGTTCACAGTCATTTCGCTGAACAATGGGCGACCGATCGAGTACACGGGATTGCCGGGAGCCACCTGATAGATGCCCATGGCGTTCATGATGAGCCAGGCCGACATCTGTCCGCAGTCCTCATTGCCAGAAAGTCCGTCGGGATCCACGCGGTACTGCTCCTTGTAAACCTGGTCGATGAGTTCTTGAGCCTTCCAAGGCTGGCCGGCGTAGTTGTAGAGATGGATTATGTGATGGCTGGGCTCGTTGCCGTGGGCATACTGACCGATGAGGCCGGTGATGTCAGCCGACACCAATTCGCCTTCCAGTTCTGATGAGGCGCTGAAGAGGGAATCGAGGCGGTTGGCAAACAGTTCCTTGCCTCCCATCAATTCCATCAGGCCGTCAACATCCTGGGGCACGAACCATGTCCATTGCCAGGCAGTGCCTTCGCAATAGTCGTCGCTGCGATGGTTGGATGAGTTGGGACTGAATGGCTCGCGCCAAGAGCCGTCGCTCATTTTACCGCGCATGAATTTGGTGTTGGGATCAAAATAGATTTTGTAAGCCTTGCCGTAATCAGCGTACTTGGCGGCTGTGGCGGTATCGCCGGCAGCAGCGGCGATCTGTGAGATGCACCAGTCATCGTAGGCATACTCCAGGGCCTTGGCCACTGACTCGTTGTCCTTGTCGCTGGGCACAAAGCCGATGGTATTCTTGTAATACTTGGCAGGGGGCATCAGGCAGGGCAGCACCAGGTCGGGGCAGATGATGCCTGTGGTGTCGTATTCGGCAGCGCGCACCGAGGCTTTCAGCGCTTCGTTGATGTCGAAGTTGGCCTGGTCTTTGGTGATGGCGTCGGCAAAGAGCGATGCGGCATGGTAACCGATCATCGTACCGGTGTAGTTGCCGGCGAGTTCCCACATTGGCAGCACGCCGCCCTCCTTGGCCTTAAGGAGCAGAGATTGGATATAATCATTATTGAGATCGGGATCGATGATCGAGAGCAGGGGATGGAGAGCGCGGAATGTGTCCCAAAGCGAGAAAATGGTGTAGACAGGCTGGTCCACGCTGCCCTGGTGGGGCTTGCGATCCATGCCCAGGTAGCGGCCGTCGGCATCGGTAAAGAGGTTGGGCGCCACGGCGGTATGGTACATGGCTGTGTAGAAAATGGCCAGGTCATTGGCATTTTCTGTCTCAGGCACCTCGATTTTGCCCAGGTATTCATTCCACTTGTCGCGGGCTGCCTGGCGGGTGGCATCGAAGTCCCAGCCGGGCATGTCGGTATCGAGATTGTTGACAGCCCCCTCGACATCCACGGCCGATACTGCCACTTTCACCAGCAGCTGCTCGCCTTCCTGCATGGGCTCGAATTTGAGCAGGGCCTTAAGGCGCTCGTAGGGGCGCCCCTTGCTGTCGATGATGGTATCGTTGACCATAGTCACGGTGAAGGGCTTTGAGAACTTGGCGTCAAAGAAAATCTGCTGGTCGAAAGCCCAGTATTTTGTCATTTTGCCGCCTCGGATTTCAGTGTCGCTGACTACTTCGAGGTCCATGGTGAGGTTGGTCTGGTGCTGGATCGAGTAGTCCATGTCGATGATCATGCCTGGCTCGTCGGTGGCAGGGAAGGTGAATCGATGCAGTGCCACTCGGGCATTGGATGTCATCTCAGCCTTAATGCCATAGCGGTCAAGTTCCACACTGTAATATCCGGGCTCTGCCACTTCACGCTCGTGGCTAAAGGCTGAGGCCCAAGGCAGATTCTGCAGAGTGTCGATCTGATTGTCAATCACCTGCTGGCCCACAGTGGGCATGATCAGGATGTCGCCATAGTCGGCGCAGCCGGTGCCGCTGAGATGGGTGTGTGAGAAACCGTTGATCAGAGTATCAGCATAGTAGTAGCCGCTGGAGCCGTCCCATCCGTCGATGCGGGTGTCGGGCGAGGGCTGTATCATGCCATTGGGCACAATTGCGCCGGGAAACGTGTGGCCGTGGCCGCCGGTGCCGATCATGGGATTTACATAAGCAGCATAGTCAGGGGCTGCTTCGGCTTTGTGGCAAGAGTCGAGGCCGCAGGCAAAAGCGGCTGCTGTGATGGCCGCTGTCGAGAGAAGAATTTTGCTATGTGTCATATGATAGGTTTATTTTTCACTTGTCATTTGTAATTCGAGGGTGCCTCCAGCCATAATGTCAGCGTGCGAGATGCTGAAGCCCGCCAGGGGCTCGCCATTGAGAGTGGCGCTTTTTATGTAACGTGAATCGGCGCTCAATCCGTGTGCGATGATTTTAAATTCTTTTCCATCACCCACATTTATTGTGGATTCCGCAAAGAGAGGGGTGCCCAGCAAGTACTCTCCTCCCACCGGATTCATGGGGTAGAAGCCCAGCGAGGAGAACACGTACCACGCCGACATCTGGCCCATGTCATCGTTGCCGCAAATGCCGTCGGGCTGGTTGGTGTAGAGGGTGGTCATGATTTCATGCAGGCGATCAGCCCCCTTGTAGGGATTCTGCGTGAAATTGTAGAGATAGGCGCTATGATGGCCTGGCTCGTTGCCCTGGGCATATTGGCCGATCATGCCAGTGCTGAAGATGGGGAGCTCGATGTCGGGATTTACGTAGCTGAACATTGAGTCAAGCTTCTGCTCGAATCTTTCCTGGCCTCCCATGGCGGCAATCAGGCCGGGGATGTCGTGCTGCACCGAGAAGAGGTACTGCCAGGCATTGCTTTCGCAGATTTCCTCATCATACTCTTCGGCTACGAAATCGGGGGAATACTGCCCCTGGCGATCGCGAGGCTGGAAAAAGCCTGTGGCGGGGTTGAAGGTGTTGAGGTAATGTGAGGCGCGAGCCATGAATTCGTCGTAGATGTCAGTCTTGCCCAGATATTCGGCCAGTTTGGCGATGCACCAGTCGTCGTAGGCATATTCCAGGGTCTTCGACATCGACCAGTCGTGATTGCCCGATGGCACATAGCCAAGGGTCATGTAGTCGCCGAGCTGGCGATACTCGCCATTGCGAGCAGTGGCCACGCTCACATCGAGAGCCTTGCTGGCGATTGAGTCAGGCACCAGGCCTTTGAGCACAGCGTCGGTAATCACGGGAGCCGAGTGGTAACCGATCATCATGTCGGTCTCCGAGGCCCACATGTTCCACACTGGGAGTCGGCCAAGCTGGGTGGCGAATTCGGTAAGAGAGCGGGCCATATCAGCGGCTTTCTCAGGATCAATGATGGTGAAGAGGGGGTGCGAGGCGCGATATGTGTCCCAAAGCGAGAAGCTGGAGTAGTTGTTCCAGCCTTGGGCCTGATGCACTTGGCCATCGGGGCCCAGGTATTGGCCTGTGACGTCGCCAAAGAGGGTGGGAGCAAGCATCGCATGGTACATGGCGGTGTAGAACACGGTCTTCTGGTCGTCGCGATCTTTGGCATCGATATTGCTGAGGTCAATTTGGATTTTGGCCAATTCTTGATTCCACAACTGACGGGCCTCCTGGTGATACTGGTCGAAATCAAAGCCTTTGCCCTCGGCCTCAAGGTTGGCCATGGCTCCATCCTGGCTTACGCCTGACAGAGCGGTGACCACAACGAGCTGGTCGCCCTCGTCGGTGTCATAATCAAAGGTGGCGATCACGCCCTGGCCTCCATCTTCGAGCTCGCTGCGCTGGTAGCTCACGGCGCGGAAGGGCTTGGAAAAGCGTGAGGCGAAATACACTTTTTGATTGCGGGCCCAGCCATCGCTGAAGCGGTATCCGGAGATGGTGACCGAGTCGATAACCTCGATCTTGCTGTCGAGGGTGCGATCCCAGTTCATGGCCTTGGCCAGGTTGAGGATCACGGCAGCCTCGCCCTCAGGGAAGGTGTAGCGCTGCACTCCGCACCTAAGAGTAGCAGTAAGCTCCACATTGATGCCATAGCTGTCGAGCATCACCTGGTAATATCCGGCATGGGCATGCTCGCGCTTATGAGAGAAGAATGAGAACACTCCCAGGGGCTCTGGTGCCACTTGGAGCGGGCGCATCACGGGCATGAAAGAGATGTCGTAGAGGTCGCCAGCGCCAGTGCCGCTGAGATGGGTGTGGCTAAAGCCGGCGATGGTGCTGTCGGGGTAAAAATAGCCGCTGATGCGGTCCCACCCGGGCAGGCCATTGTCAGGGCTGAGCTGCACCATGCCGAAGGGCACCTGCGCTCCGGGATAAGTGTTTCCGGTGAAATCGGTGCCAATCATTGGATTTACCCATTGGGCGAGATCCTCAGCTTGGGGAGCTTCGGAGCGCGCGCAGCTTGTGGTCAATGCCAGAGTGGCTGTCAGAGTCAGTAAAAAGTGAGTGTAAGTTATTTTCATTGGTAAAAATGTATTTCTTCTT
>CAYTXF010000042.1:21137-25103 GCA_964440745.1 uncultured Bacteroides sp. | reverse complement strand
AAAAATTGCCATTTCCTCGAATCGCAAAAACCATTGTGAAAATAATCATTAAAATTTGGCGATTTGTCGGTTTGATAAGCGAGGTTTGGAAAACTTGTAGTATCTTTGCGAGAATTTAAAATTGACTTTTCCAATATGAAGAAAATTTCTCTAATACTCATCTTGGCTGCTCTGGCTATTGGCAGCGGATACGCACAGTCGTCGGGCAGCGGCCTGGGCTCAATCCTTTCAAAGCTCGGTTCGCTTCGCTCGGGCTCGCAGAGCACCGATGAAGCAACCACCGACGAGTCTCAGTCGACCTCTTCCGATGGCAGTTCGCAGTCGCTCCTGGGAAGCCTGCTCTCAAGCCTTATCGGCAACAACACCACTGTCACAGTGGAGAATATCACCGGCACCTGGAACTACTCGTCGCCCGAATGCCGCTTCTCGAGCGAGAATGCTCTGGCTCAGGCAGGAGGCGCTGTGGCTGCGTCGACCGTCGAGGAAAAACTTTCCACGATCTACAGCAACATCAACATCAAGCCCGGCAATACCAGCTTCACATTCAATGACGACAATACATGCGTGATGGTGCTTGGCGGCAAGACCATCAATGGCACATACACCCTCGACAGCGAAACCCGCGAGCTCAACATCAAGAGTAAGACAGGCCTGCTCAAGCTCAATACCACTGTGTATTACAGCTACTCATCAATCGCTCTGCTTTTCGACGCCGACAAGCTGCTCTCTATAGTGAAAACCCTCAGCGCCTTCACAGGCAAGGGCTCATCTACGCTCTCTACCGTCAGCAGCGTCCTCGACAACTACAGTGGCATGAAGATCGGCATGAATCTCACCAAAAATTAAGTCAGTCCCTCAGCCACTGCTGCAACCTCGTTAGAGGCTGCACTACTTTATATCCTCCCAATCCGCGTCGGAAATCTGAGGCTCGTCCTTGAATTTATGCGTTTTGGCATTAAGATCGCTCTTGGCCGTGTTTTCGGCCGAGGGCTCATTGTATGTGGGTATCTCCTCAAATTCCACATATTCCCCCACATCCTTGGGGATGATCTTGCCGCGCCGGCGATGGCGCGCTGCACTGCCGCGCGGGCTGCGGCGCCCCGAGGCTCCGCGGCCGCCATCCTGGGTGGCGCCGTATTGCTGTGAATATTGGTCGTAGGCCGAGCCGTACTTCTTGCGGATATGGCGGTTGAGCCCCCACATCACGATGCGAGGCATCACTGAGCGGAAGAACCATCTCGCCAGATAGTAGGCCAGCCATACACTGAGTATGAATAGGATTACTGTTGTCATGTAGTGTTAATCGTCTTTTTCGCGAGTAAAGGCTGAAATCAGTATGTAGAGAATGATAGTCCAAGCCAAGCCTTCGATCCCATAGAAGCTAATGAATGCCACAGCTGCCAGCAGGATTGCCCAGCGCTTGATGTTATCAATAAAGGTAAAGGTTTTGAATTTCAGCGAGAACATCCTGATGCGGCATACCATGGCCAGCGACATCAGGATTATCACCCCGAACAGAATCCAGTAGTTGGGGTAGCAGTGGCGGGCGATCCAGTCGCTCGCGCCGATCCAGAACAGGGCGTTGGCCGGTATGGGCAGTCCCACAAAGGATGTGGTCTGCGTGGTGTCGACATTGAACTTGGCCAGCCTGATGGCTCCGCAAATCGGGATCATCAGTGCTATGCCGGCGCCCCAGACTCCCCAGTCGCTCTGGGCATGGTCCAGGATGGTGTTGAGCATGAGCATGCCAGGCGCCACGCCGAAGCTCACCAGGTCGCTCAGGCTGTCGAGCTCCTTGCCCATTGGCGAATAGGCCTTGAGCATGCGGGCCGAAAAGCCGTCGCAGAAGTCGAAGAGGGCTGCTGCGCCCACGCAGATGTAGAACCACTGGCGCCCCGCCAGGCCATAGATCGTGGCGTCGAGGTGGAAAGCCATGATTACAGCCACGCATCCCGACAGTAGGTTGAGACACGTGATCAGGTTGGGTGTGTTGGAGCGTATTTGGTTCATGGGGACTTGCTTGGGGTGTTATGCTCGGCATCAAGACTTGCCGGGACGCAGCCTGCCGATTTCGGTGATGCCGCCTGTGGTCTTGTCGCCAATTTTTACGAATATGTCAGTATTTAGAGGGAGATAGAGGTCGATCCTTGATCCGAATTTGATGAAGCCCATGTGGTCTTCGATCGAGGCTTCCACGCCGGGATGCGCGTAGGTCACGATGCGGCGAGCCATGGCCCCGGCCACTTGGCGCATGAGCACCAACTGCCCGGCCGGTGTGCGGATCACCACGGTGCTCCGCTCGTTCTCTGTGCTCGACTTGGGCAGGTATGCTGCCAAGAAGCGCCCGGGATGATGCTTCACGTATATTACCTCGCCATCTACCGGGAACCAGTTGGCGTGGACATTGAGCACCGTCATGAACACCGACACCTGCATGCATTCGCATTTCAGATACTCGGGCTCGTAGACGCGCTCAAGAGCCACCACCTCACCGTCGGCACTCGACACAACGGCGTTGACCGGATTGCCGGGAAAATGGCGCTTGGGTGATCGGAAAAAGTTGACGACGAGCAAATATACCACAGCGCACACTGATGTGCAGGCGATGGCAATAGCCAGTGGTCGCACCCATAGCCATAGCGGCAAATTGATAATGATCATTGCTATGATACCAATTATCAATATATTGGTGCCTTCATGATGTATCTTTACTCGCATCTTATAAATAGAGTGGTTATGCTTATAACACGCAAAATTACAAAATTTCTATCAATTTCCAAAAACTTTTACAATTTTTGGTGTTTTAGGCTTTTCTCGGTTCGGATTTGTCACTTTGCCATCAGAAGGTGGCAAGCAGCGAAAATCCCACATGATGCGCTGTGATCGAGGGCGTAAGGCTCAGAGTGGCAGCGTAGCGGCGCGCCGGATTGCCATTGAAGAGGCCCACCACTTCGTTGACCGGGTCCACGATGAAGGCCACGATGTTGCCCAGCAGTGCAGAGCCCCAGAGGTGGTAATCGTGGTGGACTATGTAGCGCTTGATGCGGTAGAATCCCTCGCCCATGATTGAGCCCACGAGCGGGGTGATGAAGATGTCCTGGATCGAGGGGCGCTCCATGATGCCCTCCACGCCGAATTCCCAGCCGATCGTGCTGACGCATGCTGAGTACAGCAGCGAGCGGTAGAAGTTGAAGCCGTTGCTGCGCGCAGCCATGAAGTACACGGCTCCGGCGTAGGGGTGGAGCACAAAGTTGAAGATCCAGGAGTCGCCATCCCATTCGGGCCCTTCCTTGATGACATGGCGCCACCAGCGTTTATAGAAGGGCACGCTTTGAATCTCTTTCTTGTTCCAGTTGGTGGAGCCTTCGGGCAGGCATTCGAGCACGCCCATGGCTGTCACGTAGGCGCCGCCCAGCACGGCCGTGTTGGTCCATAGGCGCTTCCAGTTGGGCACATTCAGAGTCCAGGATGCTGGCATGGCGTAGATGGTCGGTGGCTCGTGGCGGTGCATGTGGGCGCGTGCCCAGGGCATCATGGCGGTATCGGGTTGCTGGTCGTCAAGGTCGGGGAGCTCGATCTCCACCAGCGCGATTTCGGCAATTGAGAAGTCTTGGGGTGTGATTTGGTGGCGAGGCAGAGGCTCGGGGTGCACAAGCACGGGTCGCGGCACCACAGGGAGCACGTGGCGCAACTCCGGAGTTTGCTCCGAACTCTCAGCGGCGGTTTCAGTTTCTTCTGAGTTCTCGGTGATGGCGTTTATTTCGGTTCCCCCTGTTGTTGATGCATTAGCGGTGGTTCCCGTTGCGGAAGTATTTGAGGGAAACGCGTGGCCTGTGAGGCAGACGATCCATGATAGAGTAATCGTCAATATCGTATAAAGGTTTCTCATCGTGTTTCATAATTATAAAAGTTGAATGGTGTGTGTCTATATATCTAACAACCGCCCTCTCCTAAAGGTTTTCTCCC
>CAYTXF010000042.1:0-21037 GCA_964440745.1 uncultured Bacteroides sp. | reverse complement strand
TGAATGGTGTGTGTCTATATATCTAACAACCGCCCTCTCCTAAAGGTTTTCTCCCACCGAAGACCCTGAAGACCCTGAAGACCTCGAAGACCATGCAGACCTCGAAGACCATGAAGACCTCGAAGACCATGCAGACCTCGAAGACCATGCAGACCTCGAAGACCCCAAATCCCCAATTATGCTAAAAAAATTGAAGATAATTGCCCAATTGTTATATGAATAAGAAATTATTATTAAATTTGTAGGCTAAAGACTAAAGACTATAGACTAAAGACTATATAACATGACTGAAGCAGAACGCAAAGAGCTGGCGGCCGACGCCGACGGACTCAAATCATATGAATACATAGCCAACAACATAGAGACCCCCCTCGAAGACATCGACGAGGTAATCGAAAACATGGCGCGCGTGGATCTTTCTGGCCAATTCCTGGCCAGCGCCGCTCGCTATCTGCATGCCATCAACCCCGAGAGGTTTGCCCGCCAGATCCAAGCCCTGGTCACTGCGTGCATTGACCGCGACCGCGAGCACCGCTATCTCAGCGACATCCTCCAGGGCATATATGGCCCCGACTATGACGAGCGCGCCGATGAGCTCATGGCCACCGACAACAATTTCCGCCGCATCTACAAGCGCCTTTTCCCCACCCAACCCATCTGATAACAATCGATTCCCGGATTCCGAATCCCGGACCCCCTTCCGAATCCCTGAATCCCGGATCCCCGATTCCGAAATCCCAAAACCAAAATCCCAAATCCCAAAACCAAAATCCCAAATAATGATCAAGAAACTCTTATCTATGGCCTTGATCCTTACAGCCATGTCGCTCTACTCTTGCGGCGGCAGCAAGGCCGAGGCCCAAAACGAAACTGACCAGAATTCCGAAGAACAAATGGAAGAAAATTCACGCACTGCCAAGGTCGAGGTGAAAACCACCCTTGGCGATTTCACCGTGCTCCTCTATGGCGATACCCCCAAGCATCGCGACAATTTCCTGAAGCTCGTCACCGAGAATTTCTATGACAGCCTGCTTTTCCATCGCGTGATCCCCAATTTCATGGTGCAAGCCGGCGATCCCAATTCCAAGAACGCTCCTGCTGGCAAGATGCTCGGCGAAGGCGACCCCGGATATGAGGTAGATGCCGAAATCGTGTTCCCAAAGCACTTCCACAAGCGCGGCGCCTTGGCTGCTGCTCGCACCGGCGACGCTATCAACCCGGAGAGGAAGTCGAGCGGTTCGCAGTTCTATGTGGTCACTGGCCAGGTATTTGACAGCGCCCAGATCCAGAATCTCCAGCTCAACCTGCTCATGGACCAGATGGCACGCGAGAACATGAACAAGATCCAGGAGATCTATGCATCCGGCAACCGTCAGGCTCTCATGGCTCTACAGGACTCGCTGGTGCGCGAGGGCCAGAAGATCATCAACGAGGGCAAGGGCCCCTTCACTGAGGAGATGGTCAAGGCTTACACCACTGTGGGCGGAGCGCCCCACCTCGATGGCCAATACACAGTGTTTGGCGAGGTAATCTCAGGCATGGAAACCATAGAAAAGATTGAGCAAGTAAAATGTGACCGCAACGACCGCCCCGAGGAGGATGTGCGCATCCTCTCGATGAAGGTCTTGGATTAGGCTTATTTTAGCCCATGATACCTTATTCTACCTTTACTCTAAACAATGGATTACGCGTTGTGCACAGCTATGACCCCGAAAGCGCCATGGTTGTGCTCAATACTTTATATGATACCGGAGCGCGCGATGAGGCTCCCACGCTTACGGGAATTGCGCATCTATTTGAACATCTGATGTTTGGCGGGTCGGTCAACGTGCCGTCGTTCGACCGCCAGATGGAGCTGGCGGGCGGCCATAACAATGCCGCCACCGGCAACGATTTCACCATCTTCTACGAAATCATGCCAGCGCAGAACGCTGAGATGGCTTTCTACCTCGAGAGCGATCGCATGCTGCAGCTGGCATTCAGCCAGCGCGGCCTCGAGGTGCAGCAGCATGTGGTGGTGGAGGAGTTCAAGGAGGTGTTTCTCAATCGCCCCTACGGGCGGCTGATGCATCATCTGCGCCCGATGCTCTACAAGGATCATCCTTACCGGTGGCCGGTGATCGGCATCAAGCCCGAGCATGTGGAGAAGGTCACCCTCGAGGATGTGCGCAAGTGGTTTTATAGCCACTATGCTCCCAACAACGCCATCTTAGCCGTGGTGGGCAACATTACTCTGGAGCGCACGCGCGAGCTCTGCGAGAAATGGTATGGCAGCATTCCGGCTCGCCAAGTCGAGGCACGCAAACTGACCGACGACCCCTGGCCTACGCTCTTGGAGAGGGAAGTGGTCTATGACAATGTGCCGCAGCCGATGATCGCCATCGGATTCCGCATGGACGAGTATGGCACCAAGGGCTTTTTTGCCGCTGATGCCATCACAGATATTTTGGCGGCCGGCCAAAGTTCGCGATTCTTCCAGCGCCTGGTGATGGGCACTGACTTGTTCACTTCAGCCGAGGCTTCAATTACGGGTGCTGTGCATTCGGGGATGCTGATCCTTACGGCCCTTATCAGCCGCGACGACGATGAGAGCATCGAGCAGGCCCAGGACATGCTCTTGGCTCAGGTGAAGCAGCTGGCTGAGGAGGGAAATGTCTCTGAATACGAACTTGAGCGCACAAAGAACCGCTACGAGAGCACGTTCACATTCGACAATGTGGCGCTTCTCAACCGCGCCCACAATCTTGCTCAGGCGCTCTATCACGGCGAGGATATCAATGAGAATGTGCCGCGCTATCGCAGCCTCACCCTCGAGGAAATAGCCTCCACGGCCCGCTCTCTCTTTATCGACCACGCACCGGCCATAGTCATTTTGCGGCCCACCCCGGAAGCCGATGACCGAGACCTCAAAAAATAAAAGGCATATAAAATAAAAAGTCGCTGCCCACCGGACAGCGACTTTTTATTTTATCGCAGATTGGCGATTATTCAGCGGCGGGAGCCTCAACAGCTTCTGCAGCAGCGCCTTCGCCTTCTACATTGAGTGTGTCGCCCTGCTGGGTGAGAGTGTCAACCTCAGCAACCTCAACTACCTCAACGGGAGCTTCTTCTTGAGCGGCAGCTTCTTCAGCAGCCTTCTTCTCTGAGTTGCCACAAGCAGCCATAGAAGCTACGAAAGCAACAGCAACGAGATAAACTAACTTTTTCATTTCGTTCGTTTGATTAAATAGTAAAACAAATAATTGCTTCAAAAACGATGCAAATTTAGTGCTTTTTTCTTTACTGACAAAAAAAAATTGCATAAAAAAGCACTTTTCTGATTAAACCTTTTGTAATATCCTGATTATGACCACGATAGGAGAGGGGCTCCGTGAGCCCCGACAGACCGCGGCTCACGGAGCCGCTTTCCTATAGTAAACCATAAACAAACACTATCATTATCCCCACTGGGGCCACATACCGCATGCAAAAGCGGACGGGGCGCACCCAGGTGGGGCGGATGTGTCCGTCGTTGGTCAGCTGGTCCCACAATATGTTGCGGTCAATCACCCAGCCTGCCGTCAGGCTGATCGCTATGCCGCCCAGGGGCAGCAAGAAATTGCTCGACACATTATTAAATAGGTCAAAGATGGTGTAGCCGCAAATCTTGAAATCGCTCAGCACGCCAAATGACAGGGCGCAAAACACGCCAAACACCATGCAGATGCCTGTGTTCAAGGCTGTGGCTGTGGTGCGCTTCATTCGCCTCTCCTCCACGAAATACGCTATCGAAATCTCGCTCATGGAGATAGTCGAAGTCAGCGACGCGAAGAACAGCAGGGCAAAGAACGCTACCGCCCAGAACTCCCCGCCAGGCATCTGCCCGAACACTGCCGGAAGGATCTCAAACACCAGACGCGGGCCCTCGGCCGGTTCGAATCCGTAGCTGAACACTGCCGGGAAGATTACCAAGCCAGCCAGGATGGCCACAAGCGAGTCGAGAATGGCAGTGATGGTGGCGCTGCGCGTAAGGCGCGTGCTGTCATTGAAGTATGAAGCATATGTCATCATGCATGTCAAGCCCAGGCTCAGCGAAAAGAACGCTTGGCCCATGGCCCCGATCACCACGCTCGGGGTGATCTTGCTGAAGTCGGGGTTAAAGAGGAAACGCACACCCTCCATGGCATTGGGCTGCATCAGCGAGTTCACGCAGAACACCACCAATAGCAGGAACAGGCATGGCATCAGCAGATTGCTGATCCTCTCGATCCCTTTTTCCACACCCTTGCGAAGCACCAGGAAGTTGATGAGCAGGAAGCCCACAGTCCAAACGATTGACCTTACCGGATTGGCAATGAAGGTGTCAAACTGGCGCTCGTACTCAGCCGATGTGACCTGTGCAAACAGGTCCTGCACGCTCTGGTAGAGGTATTCTATGATCCAGCCGGCGACCACCGAGTAAAAACTCAGGATCATCAGCGACGCTATGATGCCCATGTAGGAGCAAGCGCGCAGCGGCGTGCGCGGCGCAAGCTTCCGATAGGCACCCACGCCATTGGCGCGGCTGGCACAGCCCATCACGAACTCAGCCAGCAGTACAGGTATGCCGATCAGAAACACGCATACTATATATAATATAAGGAATGCTCCGCCGCCATGCACGCCAGCCTCATATGGAAAGCGCCATATGTTGCCTAAGCCTACGGCCGACCCTACGGTGGCCGCGATGACGCCGGTTTTGGTTACGAATTGTGATCTCACGAGAATAATTTAAACAATAATATTACGGTGATTAGCACCGGAGCCAAGTAGCGGATCAGCACGCTTATCAGCGGGACAGCCTTGGCTGGCAGGGTGCCGAAGTTGCTGAGTTCGTTGCGGATGAAGTCGCGCGGTAGCACCCAGCCGACATAGATGCAGATGGCCAGCGAACTCAGCGGAAGCAGCAGATTGGTGGAGAATATGTCGAGGAAGTCAAAGACCGCCATGTTGCCAATCTTCAGGCTCGGTACAGTGCCGAGACTCAGAGAGCACAGCGTGCTGGTCACGATGATTGGGGCCATCACCAGCAGGCATGCCTTGGTGCGGCTCATGCGCAAGCGGTCGCGCACGAATGCCACCGACACCTCGGCTATCGAAATGGTGCTGGTGATCGCTGCCACTGCCAATAGCAGGAAGAATAGGGCTGACCATAGCCGCGTGGCACCCATGTGAGCGAAGATTTCGGGCAGGGTCACGAACACAAGAGTGGTGCCCTCGGTCTCTTCCACGCTCTGGCCGATGCCAAAGCTGTGCATGGCCGGGAAGATGATCAGGCCCATCAGAAAGGCCATGGCGAAGTCGCCAAGGCTTACCGACACTGCCGTGCTGGTCAGGTTGGTCTCTTTGGGGTAATAGGCAGCGTAAGTGACCAGAATGCCCATGCCGAGGCTAAGGGAGAAGAATGCTTGGCCCAGGGCGTTGAGGATGACGTTGATGTTGATCTTGGAGAAGTCGGGCTTCAGAAAGAAGGCGAGGCCCTCGCTGGCATTGGGCAGGGTAAGGGATACCACGCAGAAGATCCCTAAGAGCACAAACATCAGGGGCATCAGTATGTTGCTCATCTTTTCGATGCCCTTGCGCACGCCCAATAGCAGCACGCCCAAGTTGAGGGCAATCATCACATATGTCCAGATGAGGGGGTTCCAGCAGGATGCCACGTAGTCGCTCATCTTGGCGGCGAAGAAGTTGCGCTCTTCGCCCAGGTTGCCGGCCACGTAGCCCTCGAAGAGGTCGCCCGTGACAGAGTCCCAGAGGTATTCGATGGTCCAGCCGGCCACCACCATGTAAAAACTCAGAATGAGGTACGAAGCCACCAGGCCGATTATGCCCGCCAGCCACCATTTGTTTTTGGGTGTAAGATTCTTGAAATTGCCCACGCTATCGCTTCCTCCGGCGCGGCCAAGGCTCAACTCGGCAAGCATCACGGGGATGCCCAACAGGAATACGCAAATTATGTATATTACCAGGAAAGCGGCACCGCCGTTGGCCTGCGCTTCGCCTGGGAATCTCCATATATTGCCAAGACCAATCGCGCTGCCCACTGTGGCCGCTATCACGCCCAATCGCGAAGAAAAAGTGCCTTTCTCTGTTGACATAGCTTCAATGTTTCATTCTTTACACCAAAAACTTCCGCGACAAAGTCTTAATACAATCCATAATTCTCGGCCGTAGAGATAAAATCGACGCGGTCCTGCAGCCATTGCTTGAGCGTGGCCACGTTGCTGACGAAGTCAAACGAGCTCTCGGTAGTGCCTGTTACTGCCGGCCAGCGCACGCCATTCTCGATGGCCGAAGGCTCTATCATGGCGGCGTATTCGTCGATGTAGTCCTGAAGCTGGGGCCAGATCTCGTCGACAAAAAGCTGCCAGCGCTCGGCATACAGCTCCATGAACTCGCTTCTGGTAAATAGCTTGAGAAAGAACGGCACGCCCTTCAGCTGACTCCACCGGGAGAGAAACATGCGATCGGGAGCTTGGGTCTCATATCCGTTGTCATAGGTAAAGGCCCAGTCGAAATCCCACACTGGACCGAAGAAGTAGGGCGACTCCGAATCGGCCTTATACATATATGTGCTTTTTGGCCATGACAGTTCGCGGTTGCCGCAGAAATTGTACACGATCGCATAGTCGACGAGCGACTGTAAGTCATAATCCACCCCGTCGACGACCTGGCCCCGATACACCTTTCGTTCAAAGTCGGTAAAGTCGGCCTTCCATTTCTCAAACAGTTCGTCGGCCGTGCAGCCCAGGGTCTCAGCCACCTCTTCGAGATCGGGATCCTTGACCATTACGGGCAGATCGTAGTAATCCGACCGGAATTTGTAGTCTTCGTCGTAGTAGGTGTCGAGTTCCCAGAGAATGCCCTCTTCGTCGGCTATGTCGACGCTCGCGCCCGATATGCCAATCTTTTCGCTCACGAAGTAGGCGCCCTTGAAATTGCCGTTGAGATAGACACGGACCGGCTCCACATGGTTGGTGTAGGGCATTCCTAACAGCTGGGCTGCCCGGAAGGCGATGGCATTGCGCATCAGTGTGCAGTCGATATAATTGGCTATGAGCACATAATTTTTCTGTTTCTCAAAGCCTAAGATCGATGTTTTCTTTGAAAATTTTAAGCGATAGGGCTTTTTGGGGTAGTTCCAAGTGGAGTTTCCGCGGCCCTTGATGGTGCATGTCAGGTCCTGGGCATCGTCGAAGAGGCCCTCGCCATCGATGCTGAGCTGGGCGTTGAGGTAGGTTTCCTTTTCCACCAGGTCATTGAGCTCGGGATTGTCGGGTAGGGTGATGTAGAGGGTGGGCACATTGGTGCCGTAAACAGTCTTGGCCAGCCGGCCGAGGCCTACGGTCATCAGCGAACCGTCGTCAAGGGTGATGGTCAGCGAGTTGTCGGGCTCGCCTTGGAATTGCATGCCGCTGACCTCCTGGGCCTTAAGGCTGGTGAAGTCATAGTCCTGGTAGTAGACGTGCCACCAGCGGTGCTCCTGGCTGTAGCCCACGAGCGCCACCAAAGCCGCTACGACGAATATATATTTGCGTATCATCTGTCTATGCTTAATCTTATGCTCTTAGTGCAAATTTACGGCAAAAATCCCAATCCACCAAATAAAATCAAGAAGCCGCCTAAAAGGGCGGCTTTGGTGATCCGGCCGGGATTCGAACCCGGGACCCACAGCTTAGAAGGCTGTTGCTCTATCCAGCTGAGCTACCAGACCGTGGTTTTTTCAGAGTGCAAAGATACGAAATGTTTTTGACATGACAAAATTTGATTTGAGGGTAGGGGCAAAAGTTGTTGAAAAAATCGCGGAAAGGTTGGAGATTTTTTTGTATCTTTGCAAGTTAATTGCGAATAAGCATTCTCATTTACCTGTAGGTGTCACTTTTGACAATGGAAAAGAAAGGCCCCATATTGTATTTGTTTCCGTCGACGATGGGCGAGACGCCCGCTTCCGACGTGCTGCCGCAGAAGAACATTGACCTTCTGCGCGGGGTGCACCATTTCATAGTGGAGAATGTGCGCACGGCGCGCCGCTTTCTGCGCGCCTGCGATCGCGAATTTCCGATCGACGAATGCCAATTTGTAGAGCTTAACCGCCACACCCAGGCCCAGGAGGTGGCTGCCATGCTGCAGCCCATGGCCGAGGGGCACTCCATGGGAGTGATCAGCGAGGCTGGATGCCCAGCCGTGGCTGACCCCGGAGCCGACGTGGTGGCCATAGCCCTGCGCAAGGGCTACGAGGTGATGCCCCTTGTGGGCCCCTCGAGCATCATACTTGGGGTGATGGCAAGCGGCTTCAACGGCCAGAGCTTTGCCTTCAACGGCTATCTGCCCATCGACGCCTCCCAGCGCAGCGCCCGCCTCAAAGAGCTTGAGCGCCGCATACGCCGCGAGCGCCAGACCCAGATCTTCATCGAGACCCCTTACCGCAACAACAAGCTCATAGAATGGCTGGCCACCAACCTCGCAGGCGACCTGCTGCTGTGCGTGGCCTCAGACCTCACCGGCGAGCGCCAGAGCATCACCACTCTCCCCCTCAGCCAATGGCGTCGCCATCAGTACAATTACGACAAAATACCCGCTATCTTTCTCTTATACTCTTGACCTATGGCAAACCCACGACGCAGACGCTCATCGAGACAGCTCGAAGACTTACCGGGCCTCTTCGATGAGATCGATTCCAAATTCAAGGTACCCGACCCCCGGCTCGCAATCTTAGAGCAGCACCGCAAGCACCAGATCAGCACCCACGGACTCAGCCCTGACATCGACACCACGCTGCTAAGATCGCGGCGCAAGATGCAGTTCATATCCTTCGGCAGCGGCAGCAGCGGCAACTGCTCCTACTTGGGCATAGCCGACGAGGGAGGCATCATCATCGATGCCGGCGTGGATGCCACCCAGGTCATCAACGAGCTCAAACGCAACGCCATACCCCTCGACAGCATAGCCGGCATCCTGCTCACCCACGACCACAGCGACCATGTGCGCTTTGCATACCCCCTGCTCAGGAAACTCCCCAAGCCTCTGCTGTATTGCACGCCGCGCACCCTCAACGGCATGCTGCAGCGCAGCACCGTGAGCAAGCGCATCAAGGACTACCACAAGGCCATATTCCATGAATTCGGCTTTGAGGCTGGGCCTTTCATGGCTGTGCCCTTTGAGGTCAGCCACGACGGCAGCGACAATGTGGGATTCTGCATCACGGCCGATGGCAACAACTTCGTGGTGGCCACCGACATGGGCTTCATCAACGAGCGCGCCGACTTCTACATCCGCAAGGCCAATTATCTGATGATCGAGAGCAACTACGATGCCGCAATGCTTGCCGCTGGCAAGTACCCCGAGCATCTTAAGGCCCGCATCCGAGGCGACCAGGGCCATCTCAACAACACCGTTACGGCCGCTTACTTGGCCCAGGTGTGGCAGCCTCACCTGACAGATGTTTTCCTATGCCACCTTAGCGCCGACAACAACCGCCCCGAGATCGCCCTACGAGTTAGCCAGGAGGCTCTGGAAAGCCGAGGCCTCAAGGTTGGTTCTGGCGACGGCTCCATAGCGAGCCAGCGCTCCGACATACGCCTGAGCGCCCTCCCGCGCTTCGAAAGCAGCCCCCTCTACATCTTCCGCCTCTAAGCCCCCGAAGACCTCGAAGACCGAAGACCCAAATCCCAAATCCCAAATCCCATGATCGAATACATCACCGGGCGCGTTGCCGAGCTGACCCCCACCAATGCCATAATAGAGACTGCAGGCGGAGTAGCCTACAACCTCGCCATCACCCTTTACGACTATAGCGAGCTCCAAGGCAAAGCCACTGCCAAGCTATTGGTGCATGAAAACATACGCGAAGATGCCTGGACCCTCTACGGCTTTGTCAACGACCGCGAGCGAGCTTTATTCCGCGAACTTATCGGAGTGAGCGGGGTAGGGGCCGGTAGCGCGCGAATCATCCTCAGTTCTATCCCTGTGGCCGAGCTCGAGCAGGTGATTGCCATGGGCGATGAAAAGAGGCTAAAGAATGTAAAGGGAATTGGTCAAAAAACAGCGCAAAGAATAATAGTTGACCTTAAAGGCAAAATAAAACTCGGCGAAGATACGTTAATAGATGAAACATTGTCAACGAGCCAATCTTACGAAGAGGCTCTTGCAGCTCTGGTGATGTTAGGTTTCCAAAAACAAGCGAGTCAGAAAGTGCTGAAAAAGCTCTATGATGCTGATCCCTTGCTCAAAGTGGAAAAAGCCATCAAGAGCGCGTTGGCGATGCTTTAGGGCTTAGGCCCGAGGCCTGCGGCCTATTGCCTTGGGCTTAAGAACTAATGGATAAGACGCTGATACGAACTAAATTACACACACTTGCCTTGCGCCTGATGACCCTGACAGGGGCCATCAGTTGTGTCGTGTCAGCAGGGTCGCAATCCCCCGGCGGCGTCACCATCACCCCTCCGGCTCCCGCTTCTTATCCCGCTCCCCAGCCCATGGAGCCCGGCGACAGCATACTGCTGCCGCTGCCTATCGGACCGACAGTGCCTGAGAACTACCAGCAGCTTATGGCCGATGAGCTTGCCTATGACCTGAGCACCCCTAACAACATCGAGACTGTGGCCGAGTACGATCCCGACACTGGCTACTATATCCTGCGCACCAAGGTGGGCGACTGGGATATCGCCACCCCATTCATGCTCACCGAGGCCGAATACAACAACTGGCAACTGCGCCGTTCGCTCCAGCAATACTACAAGGAGCGCAACATGGCCCTGGTGCAAGGCGAGGAGAAAGAGCCATTCAACATCTTCGACATGAACTTCGCTCTCGGGCCTTTGGAGAAGATCTTCGGTCCCGGCGGCGTGCAGCTTAAGACTCAGGGCTCGATCCAGGTGTCGATGGGTGTCAAGAGCAACAAGACCGACAATCCGGCCCTGTCGCTGTCAGCTCGCCGAAAGACATATTTCGACTTCGACCAGAAAATCCAGGCTACCATAAATGCCAGCGTCGGCAACCGCATGAAATTCAACATGACCTACAACACCGACGCTACCTTCGACTTCGACTCAAAGAACCTCAAGCTTGCCTACGAAGGCGAGGAAGACGACATCGTGAAGAGCATCGAGGCCGGCAATGTGTCGATGACCACCGGATCGTCGCTCATCCGAGGCAGCAGCGCTCTATTCGGCATCAAGACCCAGCTCCAATTTGGCAAACTTACCGCTACAGCCTTGGTGTCGCAGCAGAACTCCGAGTCGAAGAGCATCAGCACTAAGGGAGGCGTGCAGACCACCGAATTTTCGATCAATGCCGACGAATACGATGCCAACCGCCACTTCTTCTTAGCGCAATATTTCCGCGACAACTACGACACCTTCGCCTCGAAGGTGCCCTATGTCTCATCCGGCATCAATATCACCCGCATCGAAGTGTGGGTCACCAACAAGAGCGGCAAGTACGACGAATCGCGCAACCTCGTAGGCTTCATCGATCTCGGTGAGAATGAGGTGCTTGCCAACGATTACTGGACCCGCGACCTCAGCGAGGCTGTGCCGCGCAACAGCAGCAACAACCTGCTCTCAACCATAAAGACCGAATACCCCGAGGCGCGCGACATCAACGCTGTGACCCAGGCCCTGCAGCCCCTCCAAGCCAACGGCATCGAGGGCGGCAGCGACTATGAGAAGGTAGAGAGCGCGCGACTGCTCACCAGCAGCGAGTACACCCTCAACAGCACCCTCGGCTACATATCGCTCAAATCAGCCCTTAACACCGACGAGGTGCTCGCCGTGGCCTACCAGTACACATACAATGGTCAGGTCTACCAGGTGGGCGAATTCTCGAGCGACATCACCACCACGAGCCAGGCCCTCTTCGTGAAGATGCTGCGCAGCACCACTGTGAGCACCAAGCTGCCTACATGGCGCCTGATGATGAAGAATGTATACAGCCTCGGCGGCTATCAGATTCAGAAATCCAACTTCAAGCTCAATATCAAGTACTTGAGCGATACCACAGGCACCGCAATCCCGTACCTGCCCATTGCCGGTCTCAACGATAAGAGCCTGTTGCAGGTGATGAATCTCGACCGCCTCGATTCCAACCAGGAGAGCAATGTCGACGGCTTCTTCGACTTTGTCGAGGGATACACTATCATTTCCTCGACTGGCAAGGTCATCTTCCCTGTGGCCGAGCCTTTCGGCAAGCACCTCGAGAAGATGATCGGCAACCCGGTAGAGGCGCAGAAATATGTCTACCAAGAACTTTACGACTCCACCTTGGTGGTGGCCCGGCAATTTGCCGACAAGAACAAATTCATCCTTACGGGCGAATACCAGGCCTCGTCGGGCTCGCAGATTCGCCTCAACGCTATGAATGTGCCGCGCGGATCGGTGGTGGTAACCGCTGGCGGCGTTACCCTGGTGGAGAACTCCGACTATACCGTGGACTATGCCATGGGCATCGTCACCATCACCAACCAGAGCATCATCGACTCGGGCCAGAACATCAGCGTCACGCTGGAAAACCAGTCGATGTTCTCACTGCAGCGCAAGACCCTTTTAGGCCTTGACTTGCAATATGAATTCAATAAAAATCTGACCATAGGCACCACCCTGATGCACTTCTCGGAAAAAGCCCTGACTGAGAAGGTGGAAATTGGCAACGAGACTGTCAACAATACGATGCTCGGCTTCAACCTGAAGTACAATCAGGACTTCATGTGGCTTACCAATCTGCTCAACAAGATACCCACGGTCAACGCCACCCAGCCCTCGCGCATCAACCTTACGGCTGAGTACGCCCAGCTGATCCCTCACCAGCAGAAGTCGGGCTCGAACAAAGGCTCGTCGTACATCGACGACTTCGAATACACCCAGACTGGCATCGACCTGCGTTCGCCATACTCCTGGCAGCTTGCCTCCACGCCTTATGATCCCAGCAATGATGCTCTCTTCCCCGAGGGAGCCCTCAGCAACGACGTGGCCTATGGCAAGAATCGCGCGCTGCTCAACTGGTACTATATCGACCGCCTGTTCACCTCGCGCAATTCGTCGATGTGTCCCGGCTATATCAAGAGCGACCTCGACCAGCTCAGCAATCCCTATGTGCGCGAAGTCACCACCCGCGAGATCTTCCCCGGGCGCCAGACCACCTATGGCGAATCCTCGACCATACAGACTCTCAACCTCACATACTATCCAAATGAGCGCGGCCCGTACAACCTCGATTCTGACAACATCGACGAAGAGGGCAACCTCCTCTATCCCGAAAAGCGATGGGGCGGCATCATGCGCAAGATGGATAACACTAACTTCGACTCGAGCAACATTGAATACTTGCAGTTCTGGCTTCTCAGTCCTTTCCTTGACCCGGATAACCCCAATGTCGAGGGTGGTGACCTGTATTTCAACTTCGGCGAAATTTCTGAGGACATACTCAAGGATGGTCTCAAGAGTTATGAGAACGGCATCCCCTACGACGGCAACGACCAGTATCTGACCGAGACAGTGTGGGGCCGCGTAAGCACGCAAAACTCTCTCACCTACTCATTCGACAACGCTACCGGCTCGCGCCTGGCCCAGGATGTCGGTCTCGACGGGCTCCCCAACGACATGGAGTTCAATTTCCCCAGCTACAGCGACTATCTCGACAAGCTGCGCCAAAAGCTCTCTCCCACTACCATCGAAAAGATGCAGGCCGACAAGTTCTCCCCCTTCAATGATCCCGCTGGCGACAACTACCACTTCTATCGCGGCTACGACTACGATGAAGAGCGCCTGGGCATCATCGAGCGCTACAAGCGATACAATGGCGTGGAGGGCAACTCGCTCTCGCCCGAGGATGCCGACGATGCTCTGTATCAGAGTTCGCGCAACACTCCCGATGTCGAGGATATCAACCAGGACAATACCCTCAACGAATACGAGCGCTATTTCCAGTACCGCGTATCGATCCGCCCCGAGGACTTCGTGGTGGGCAAGAACTACATCACCGACAAGCAGACCACCTGGCAGGTGCTGCGCAATGGCCAGCAGATGGAGATGGAATGGTACCAGTTCAAGATTCCATTGAGCGATTATGAGAAGGTTGTGGGCAACATCACTGACTTCTCTACCATCCGTTTTGCTCGCATCTTCCTGACCGGATTCAAGAATACTACCTACCTGCGATTCGGAACCCTGGAGTTGGTAAGAGGCGAATGGCGCCCATATCAGTTCAACCTCAACAACCGCAGCGACGCCCCCGCCGAGGGCGAGCTCGACATCTCGGTAGTGAACATTGAGGAAAACTCGCAGCGCACCCCCGTCAACTATGTGCTGCCTCCCGGCGTGACCCGTATCTCAGATCCGGGCCAGACCCAGATCGTGCAGCTCAACGAGCAGGCCATGTCTTTGACTGTGACCGACCTGCAGGCTGGCGACGCTCGCGGCGTGTACAAAAACACCTCGCAGGACCTGCGCAACTATAAGCGCATCCAGATGTGGGTGCACGCTGAGGCTCCGATCGACGATGTCAACAACCTGCAGAACGGACAGTTCTCGCTCTTCCTGCGCTTGGGCTCGGATGTCAAGGCCAACTACTATGAATACGAGGTGCCTCTCGAGCTGACCCCGGCCGGCCATTACGATGACTCTCAGCAGAGCCGCTATTTGGTGTGGCCAGCCAGCAACTATTTCGACTTTGACCTGCAGCAGCTGGTGAATCTCAAGCTTGCTCGCAACACAGCCAAGCGCAACGAGGAGAGCGGCGTGGGCTATGCCACTCGTTACTCCGATCGCGATCCCGACAATGAGCGCAACACCATCACCGTGCTTGGCAATCCCTCGCTGAGCGATGTGCGAGTGATGCTGATCGGCGTGCGCAACAACTCGTCGACCGTTAAGAGTGGCACTGTGTGGGTCAACGAACTCAAGGTGACCGACTTCAACGAAGAGGGCGGCTGGGCCATGAAGGGCAATGTGAACCTTGCACTGAGCGATATCGCCACCATCAACGCCGGCATCCATGTGGAGACAGCTGGCTTCGGCGGCGTTGACCAGAGCCTCAATTCGCGCCGACTCGACGACTATGAGCAGTACAACTTCGCCATCCAGACCGACCTTGGCCGCTTCCTGCCGGAGAAGGTCAAGCTCAACGCGCCCATCTACTATTCGATTTCCAAGGAAAAGACATCGCCCAAGTACAATCCTCTCGACCAGGATGTGCTGCTCAAGGATGCTCTCGACGCTGCTACCACCAAGCAGGAGAAAGACTCGATCAACAACTATGCCATCACTCGCAGCACGATACAGAATTTCTCTCTGTCAGGGTTCAAATTTGACATCCACCGCGACAATCCCATGCCTTGGGATCCGGGCAACTTCACGCTGAACTATTCGTTCAGCAAGACGTCGAAGAATGACCCCACTATCGAGTACGAAAACACCAACGACTATCGAGGTTCGCTGCAATATTCCTACACCCCTTACATCCGTGGGTGGAAGCCATTCAACAAGATTAACAAGAATAAGAAGAATCTCAAATTCCTGCGCGACTGGGAGTTGCAGTGGCTGCCCAACAACATTACCTTCCTGAGTTCGATGAGCCGCTACTACTATGAGCAGCAAGTGAGATCGGAGACCGACGTGATGTTCCAGCTTCCTGTGTCGGTCAGCAAGAATTTCTTGTGGGATCGCCAGCTGTCGATCAACTGGAACCTGACCAAGAGCCTGTCGTTCACATTCAACAGCAATACCTCGGCGCGCATCGAAGAGACCGAGGGTGCTGTCAACAAGAAGCTGTTCCCTGACAAGTACAAGGAATGGCAGGACACTGTGTGGAGTTCGATCAAGCATCTTGGCACTCCCTGGGCCTACAACCAGACATTCACGGCATCCTACAAGGCGCCGTTCAACAAAATTCCAATCCTCGACTTCCTCACCGGCAATGTCACCTACAATGCCACCTACCGCTGGGATCGCGGATCGACGATCGATGGCGTGAAGCTGGGCAACTCCATTGCCAATCAGGGCACCTGGAACATGGATGGCCGCATCAATTTCGAGTCGATCTACAAGAAGATACCGCTGCTCACGGCAGTGGAAAAGCGTTTCTCTGGCACTAAGGCGCCCACCAACCGTTCGGCAGGCGGTCGCAATGCAGCCGGTGCGCGCAATGCCAGGGATACAAAGAATAAGGCCAAGGCCTATGAGCGCTCATATCAGCTAAGGCCTGACTCTACGCTGACATTCAAGCATACCTTGCGCACCAAGAAGGTAAAGGTGACGGCCACTACGATGGAGGATGAGCCCTTCCCGATAAAGTTCCGCGTGATTGATGCCAATACGGTGGAGATTCTCACCAAAGGTGACCAAAACCTTAAATTCAAGGTGACGGAGATCACCAAGGAGGAGAAATCTCTATGGCGCGACATCGCTGAGTATTCGCTGCGCGCTGTGATGTCGCCGCGAAATGCTTCGATACGCTACCGCAGGACCAACCAGCTTTCGATTCCGCTGTTTGCGCCCAATGTTGGCGACATCTTCGGTCAGAACAATGCGCACGGGCCTCTGGCCCCCGGCCTGGACTTCGCCTTTGGCTTTGCCGGCGAGGACTATATCTATAAGGCTCTGGATCGCGGCTGGCTAATCACTGACGATGGCCAGACCTCGCCGGCTGTGTGGTCTGAGGCTAAGGAGCTCAACATTGAGTGCAATCTTGAGCCGATCAAGGGCCTGAAGATTGTGCTGACTTTCAACCGCACTGCCAATAATGGCAAGTCGGTGCAGTTCATGTACGATGGTCTGCCCACTACCCTGTCGGGCAGTTACACCAAGACTCACTGCGCTATCGCAACCGCTCTGCGCAGCGGCGGCAATGCTGAGAATGGCTATTATTCCGATGCTTTCAATAAGATGCTCGAATACATACCGATCATTCGCGAGCGCATCGAGTCGCAATATACTGGGCTGACTTATCCCAACAGCGGATTCATCTCTGGCACACAGCATGCCAATGCGCCTTATGACCCGGCTGTGGGCACTGTGAGCGAGACGTCGAGCGATGTGCTGATCCCGGCTTTCGTGGCCGCATACTCTGGCATGGACCCGCACAAGGTATGGACCAATCCTTTCCCGTCGTTCGGCGAGGTATTGCCCAACTGGCGAGTGACCTACGATGGCTTGATCAACCTGGGCAACATGCGCAACATTTTCAAGAGTTTTACTCTGAGCCATGCTTATCAGTGCACCTACTCGGTGGGTTCGTATTCTTCGTATCTCAATTGGGTGAGCGCTGACGGCAGCAGTCGCCTGGGCTTCACGCTGGATGAGCTCACAGGGCAGCCCATACCGTCGTCACCTTACAATATCTCGTCGGTAGTGATTAGCGAACGCTTCGCGCCGCTGATTGGCGTGTCGGCTACGCTACTCAACAATGTGACCTTCAATTGCGAATATCGCGACCAGCGCACTCTGACGCTCAACACAAGCGCCGGGCAGGTGGTGGAGGCTACCACTCGCGGCCTCACTATTGGCGCAGGATATAAGATTGTGGGATTCAACACTGTGCTCAAGATGAAGGGGTCGCAGCAGGGCGTTAGCAATGACCTTACGCTCAATTGCGATTTCTCGCTGCAGAATACTCAGTCGCTCATTCGCCGCATCGAGTCAAATTATACCCAGCCTACCACGGGCACTCGCACCCTGGGCATCAATTTCACCGCACAGTACCAGCTGAGCAAGGCTCTGCAGATTCAGGCCTATTTCAACCACCAGGCCAACACCCCGATCGTGACCTCCAGCTCATACCCAACCACCAACACCAGCTACGGCCTCACCTTCAACCTCTCCCTCGCCCGATAACTCTGGCGATAAGGATTAAGAACCAAACAATCGACCGCAGATTGACAGGATGATTATCTTTCGACCGCAGATTGCGCAGATCGGCGCAGACGGACAGGATTATTATCTTTCGACCGCAGATTGCGCGGATGGACGCAGACGGACAGGATGGAGCATCTGCGTTAATCTGCGTAATCCGCGGTCGATAGATCCAAGATCCAAATATTTGATTGCATGATAATGGGCGCAGATTGACAGGATTATTATCTATCGACCGCGGATTGCGCGGATCGACGCAGAGGGACAGGATGGAGCATCCGCGTCGATCCGCGCAATCTGCGGTCGAAAGATCCAAAATCCAAATATTTGATTGCTTGATAATGGGCGCAGACGGACAGGATTATTATCTTTCGACCGCAGATTGCGCGGATGGACGCAGATGGGCAGGATGGAGCATCAGCGTTAATCTGTGTAATCCGCGGTCGAAAATCCAAGATCCAAATATTTGATTGCTTGATAATGGGCGCAGACGGACAGGATGATTATCTTTCGACCGCAGATTGCGCGGATGGACGCAGATGGACAGGATGGAGCATCTGCGTTAATCTGCGTAATCCGCGGTCGATAGATCCAAGATCCAAATATTTGATTGCATGATAATGGGCGCAGATTGACAGGATTATTATCTTTCGACCGCGGATTGCGCGGATGGACGCAGATGGACAGGATTATTATCTTTCGACCGCAGATTGCGCGGATGGACGCAGATGGACAGGATTATTATCTATCGACCGCAGATTGCGCGGATGGACGCAGATGGACAGGATTATTATCTATCGACCGCAGATTGCGCGGATGGACGCAGATGGACAGGATGGGGCATCTGCGCTAATCTGCGTAATCCGCAGTCGAAAATCAAAGATCCAAATATTTGATTGCATGATAATGGGCGCAGACGGACAGGATTATTATCTTTCGACCGCAGATTGCGCGGATGGACGCAGATGGACAGGATGGGGCATCTGCGCTAATCTGCGTAATCCGCAGTCGAAATTCGTTGACAAAAATTTTGTAATATCGAAAATTAGTCGTATTTTTGTGGTCAGTTGATAACTGCTAAAGAATTGAGACTATGTGCAAGGAAAAATACATAAACCCGTTTACTGACTTCGGATTCAAGCGACTGTTCGGCACCGAGGCCAACAAGGACATCCTCATACACTTCCTCAATTCCGTTCTCGATGACGAGGAGCCCATCGTCAGCGTGACCTACGAGAATCCCGAGACCCTGGGCATCCGGCCACACGACCGCCGCGCCATATTCGACATTTACTGCACCACGGCCGACGGCAGCCACATCATCGTGGAGATGCAGAACGGCCGCCAGGAGCATTTCATCGAGCGCAGCATCTTCTACACCGCGCAGGCCATAACCGCCGCAGCGAAGAAGGGCAAGTGGAACTACGACATCCCCCGCATCTACACCATAGCCATACTCAACTTCCACTCGCAGGATTTCGCGGGCAATCCCGCCTTCAAGCACACGGTGCGCCTTTGCGACCTCGAGAATCGGGCTGAGTTCAGCGACAAGATAACCCTCATCTATCTCGAGGCCAAGAAGTTCAACAAGGGCATCGACGAGCTCGAGACGCTCGCCGACAAGTGGATGTACGTGATCCGAAACATGTACAAGCTCGACGCTTACCCCACGAAGCTGAAGGATGCCATATTCAGGAAGATTTTCGACGAGTCAAAGGTGGCAGCCTTCAACGATGCTGAGCTCTCGGAATACGAGGACAGCCTCAAGGTACTGCGCGACAACCAGAACATCGTGGACACCGCCTATGATGAGGGTAAGGCAGAAGGCAAGGAAGAGGGTCTCATTGAGGGCAAGGCAGAGGGCAAAGAAGAAAGGAATCTTGAGATTGCCCGTGCCATGAAATCCAAAGGCTACTCCATCTCCGCCATCTCCGACCTCACCGGCCTCACCCCCACCGAAATAGAAAACCTGTAGGGCCGCTCTAAGCAACTGATACGCAAATGCCTCCGGTCGCGGGACAGTGAGTCTGTGACTCGCCCCCATACGAGGATTCGCCAGTATCGGGTAGCAGGGGCGTTTTAACCCCCCCCTATCTATCGACCGCAGATTGCGCGGATCGACGCAGATGGACAGGATGGAGCATCAGCGTTAATCTGCGTAATCCGCGGTTTGACGAGAATCAACGAATTTACGAGGATCAACGAACTTTATCTTCTTTCGTTAGAAATCAATAAATTAAATTCGTAGATTTTCGTCCTTATAAAACACAGACTTTTTGGCTTGAGCCCTCTTTATCTCCAAAAAATTCACAACGTTTGTAACTGTAAATCAAAATATTGAATACATTAATGACATTATTTTAACACTTTCTGATCATAGTAAATCAGAATGTGTGCCTGTGCGGAGGAATAACAAAGTGAGTTTTGTATCGTTCTGCTGCCATATCATAATCCAATCGCTTTTGGGGCCATTAATATGACATTCCCAACAACCTACATAGTCGCTGGCCAATTTGTGAGGTCGGTACCTCTCAGGGAGTTTGCCTGTATTAGTCAATATGTCAATTGCCTCTTGCAACAATTCGAGAGGGAGGCCGCGTTTCTTCAGCTTTTTGAAGTCTCTTTTGAAACTTCCAGTGTACTCAATCGAGTATGCCATGATTTAACTGTTGAGTTGTGAAAATAAATCTTCCACACTTGAAGCTTGATAAACCCGACCCGCTGCTACGTCTTCAAATGCCTGGTCAAGTGTTTTTGTGCGTGTCCTCTTTGGCTTAGAAATAGTCACGCTATCGAACTTGGCAAGCAATTTGCGAATTAATATTGCTTCTTTTGGATCTTCTATTGTCAATGTTATCTGAGTCATTATCAATCATCATTAAATTGTTTAACTAAAAATATGCTCTACAAGGGTCTTGTAGGAGTGACTTCACTGCAAGAGGGCTCCGCAAAGTTAATAAAAATTTTACTAACACTCAACCCATAAACGATTTAAATTTCAATTCAGTTCATTTCCATTCTGCACAAAACACTTATAAAAAAGGATTAAGATGGATTTCCTGACTTCGACACTTTTTGATACTCTAAAAACCCAATAATTGATAATCAAGCAGTTGCAAAGTTTTATTGGGTGATTTGGGTGACGCACGAAATTTTCGTACCTTTGCGTATGTTTG
>CAYTXF010000041.1:13809-25299 GCA_964440745.1 uncultured Bacteroides sp. | reverse complement strand
AAATCCTTATATAAAAATCTCATACATGCCGCTGGTTGCGTGGCCCTCCTCTGGGGCGCAAGCGCTTGCTCCAACAATCTGCTCGACATCGAACAGCCCGGCACCAACGGAATCGATACTTACACAAAGGCCGACGACGAACAGGCCAAGCAGTTCATCGCTGCAGTCTACGCCACAATCAAGGGCAACAGCTACCAGTCGGTGCTGGTGGCTGGCGGCGAGCCCGCAAGCTATTGCTCGCTCCAGTACGAGCTCTCTCGCATGAGCGACGAGACAGCCGACGGCTACAAGTACAATGAAGCCAGCGACGCCAACACCTACGCAGCCATCTATGGCTACTATTATCGCTGGGCTTACTGGTGCAACATGATTCTGGAGAATCTCCCCTACAACGAAGTGGCAAGCTCAGATGTTAAGACACAGATCATGGCCGAGGCTCGCGCCATCCGCGCCATCGCCATGATGAATCTGGTGCAGCTCTTTGGCAATCCTCCATTGGCTGATCATATCCTCGACGGCACCGAAGGCAACACTCCCGCTGCAGAAAGCTGGGCTTTCGTAGAGAGCGAACTCAATGCCGCTGCTGCTGACCTCCCATCAAAGAGCGGTCTGGATGGCCAGTCAACCATTGGTGGCCGCATCACCCGCGAAGCTGCTTACGCATATCTGGGCAAGGCTCAGCTCTGGCAAGGCAAATACACCGAGGCTGCTTCCACCCTCTACAACAAGGTGATTGCCTCGGGCAAATACGACCTCGTGTCAGACTTCGCCACCCTCAATTCATCAGCCAACGATTTCAGCTGCGAAAATCTCTGGGAATACAATTTCGCTGATGATTCGCAAGTGGAGACCGCTCAGGATGGCAGTTTCGACCTGATCTGCTTCTCAGCTGACTTCGGCGTGTACTCTACCACTTACGGCAGCCTTTACATGACTTTCGGCATGGGCGCTTATCCCAGCGTGGATTTCGCTCAATTCCTGGGCACCCACGATGCCACCGCTTTCGGCACATCTGCCCGCTATGGCCAGACTCTCTGCGACTATCCCAGTGCGCTGATGAGCTACCAAGCCATGTTCATGAACTACCCCTACACCATCTCGGGCTGCCAAGGCTATTTCAAGGTTAAGGATCTCGCATTAGCCAATGACTTGGCCGGACAGTTCCCAAACTGGTACAGCAAGCGCAACACCGTGTATCTGCGCTATGCCGAGGTGCTGCTTGACTATGCCGAGGCTGTAGCTCAAGGCGGTGCCAATGGCGCTCTCACAGGTCTGGAGGCCCTCAACAAGGTGCGCACACGCGCCGGTCTCGATGCAGCTCCTCAGCTGTCGATGGACGATGCCACCTATGGCGTCAAGGCAGAGCGCCGCGCTGAGCTCTTTGCCGAGGGCTGCCGCTTTATCGACCTGGTGCGCTGGGGCGACGCTCCCACCGTGCTGGCCAACATCGGCAAGACTGCCTATTCTTGCACCATCAACGAAGCGGGCACCATGGATATCCCCGGCATTGGCACATTCACTCTCTATGACACCTCGGTTGCTGAAACTGCCACCGGCGCTCCTGGCTTCAAAGCTGGCAAGAACGAGCTTATGCCTATTCCGGCCACTGACATCAACAATAATCCCAGCCTGCAGCAAAATCCAGGTTGGTAATGCTTGAAAATTGTTTTTTGATAAGATAATATTTTGCGCCTCGGGGAGGCTGATCGCGAGATTGGCAGCCCCGAATTTTTAAGGTTTCTTACAAGTGCAATCACAAAAAAGGGTTTTAGAGCGTTATAATCTAAAACCCTTTTTTGTGATTTTACTCAAGATGAAGAATATTGCCTATATATTATCCCTTTTGGCCCTGTGTCTGTGCTCATGCTCTAAGTTGCAGCATGAGGTGCGGCTCGTGCCTGATGAAATCGCTGTCAACACCCTCTCGCTCAATGAAGACGAGGCCAAGATAAGCGTGGATTTCGATGTGATAAATTCCTCTGACACCCAGCCCACAATATCAGCCGAGGTGGAAATCCTCTGCGACGGCCACAAGATCGAGAGCAAGTCGCAGGACATTGCCGTGACTGACACCACAGCCATGTCGTTCACTTTCGAGATTGCGAATCCCGAGCTGACCACCGACGACAGCAGCACCGACTATCAGGCCCGCATCACCCTGAAGGATGGATGGAGCGTGCTCGACGAGTGCGACAAGACCTTTGACCTGCGCGCTCGCGAATTCATAGCATGCGTGCGCCTCGACCCAGATGTTACCCTTGGCGCTGACCATTGACAAAGTCGCTGGGACTGACCCCGAACTGCTTCAAGAAGCACTTGGCGAAATAACTGGGACTGTTGAAACCCACCATGTAGCACACCTCGTTGATGCGATACTTGCCTTCGGCCAGCATTTTGGCGGCATTTTTCAGACGCGTGATGCGTATCAGATCGTTAGGCGTCACATCCACTAATGAGCGGATTTTGGAATAGAGGCTGCTGCGGCTCATATCCATCTTGGCAGCCAAGAAATCCACATCCAATTCCGGATTGGAGAAATTATCCTCGATATGGCGAGTAAGCTGTGTCAGGAATTCATTGTCGATGGCATGCGGAGCGATGGTCTCAATCGGCTCAAGAGGCGTCTGCGAATATTTCTGGCGCAGCATCTCACGCATGTGCATCAGATTTTCAATGCGTGCTTGCAGCACTTGCACCGAGAATGGCTTCTCCACATAGGCATCAGCCCCGCAGTTGAGACCTTCGATCTTCGACATGTTGTCGGTCTTGGCCGTCAGCAGCACAAATGGTATGTGGCTAATGTTCTTGTCGGCCCTCACCTCGCGGCAGAGCTCCACGCCATCCTTCTTTGGCATCATCCAATCGCTGATAATCAGGCTGATGTCAGGCTGTTTCTGCAATTTGCGCCAAGCCTCCTCGCCATCTTCAGCGGTAATGACCTCGTACTGCTCGTTGAAGCTGTTGGCTATGAAATTGCACAGTTCTTCATTGTCATCGACTACCAGCATTTTCACTTTGCGATCAGTAGGAGTCAAGATCATCTCTTCCTCCTTTTTCACATCCTTCTCCTCGGGCATGTCTTCTTCGACCTCGGCCTGATGGATAGGGAAGGTGGCCGTGAATGCTGTGCCGCGACCCAGCTCTGAGTCAATGGCAATGGTGCCTGAGTGAGCCTCCACAACATTCTGCACGATGCTCAATCCCAGGCCAGTGCCTCCCTTGGATTCCTGATTCTCCTCATGCACCTGGAAGAATGGCCGGAATATCTTTTCTTGATTCTTCTTGCTCACTCCTATGCCATTGTCCCTGACTGTGATGGAGAAGCTGTCGTGAGCCTCATCGGCCTTGAGTATGCATTCCACATGATCCTTGGTGAATTTGCGGGCGTTGTTCATCAGATTGCTCACCAGCTTTGTCACCAATTCATAGTCGACATCAGCCATGAAATCGGGGGGCACTTCGCATTTCACCTCGAGCGTGATGCCCTTTTGCTCCATCGATGGGCCAAAGCGATCAGTCACGCCATGCACCAGGTTGGTGATATTGCTCTTCTTGAACCTTACGGTAAGCTGCGCCTCTTCCACTTTCTTAAAATCAAGCAGCTGATTTACCAAGAACAGCAGTCGCTGACTGTTTTTCTCTATTATGGTCAAGTCCTTGCCTGCCTCCTTGGGAATTTCATTCTGATGCTTCATCAATTTCTCGAGCGGTCCGATGATGAGCGACACCGGCGTGCGTATCTCGTGGGCTACCATTGTGAAAAATGATAACTTGGCTTGATACACCTCGATCTCTTTTTCATTGCTGATGCGCCGCAGCTCGGTCTTATGCTTGCGATTGCTGCGCTGCATGAGCAGATAGATGACTCCGGCGATTATGCCAATGAATACAAGCAGATAGATCAGTTTCATCCACCATGAGACATACCATGGAGGCAGCACCTGGAGCCGCATCACAGCCTCGTCGTCGCTCCACAGATTGTCGCTGTTGCTGCCCTTTACGCGGAACACATAGTTGCCTGTCGGCAAATTGGTGTAATACGCCTTATGCTGGTTGCCAGCCTTTATCCAATCCTTGTCGAAACCCTCGAGCCGATATTCGTACTGATTCTTTTCGGGTATGATGTAGCTCAGCGATGCGAAACTGATGCCCAGGCTCAGATCATCGTGGTGAAGCACCAATTTGTCAATATGGTTGAGATCCTTGGGCAAATGGGGATCTCCCTCTTCAATTGTCTGGTTGTTGATCTCGACACCAGTAAAATAAACCTTGGGAAGCTTTTCGTTAGGACGTATCTGATATGGATAGAAAGCATTGAAGCCGTTGCGCGTGCCTACATATATCTTTCCGTTGGAGGCCTTGAACATCGAATTGATCATGAACTGGGTGCTGCTCAGGCCGTCCAAGCGATTGTAAAGGTCAAGCGAAACACCTGGCACATATTTTGCCAATCCAAGCTCAGTGCCCATCCACAGGGCATTCTGATCCTCTATGATCGAGGCCACTGCTCCCAGCGGCTTGCATTTCTCCTCCAGGGCGAAAGAGTCGCCCTCGGGGTCATAGCTGGCCAGACCGGCTGCCGTGGCAATCCACATACGCCCCTGATGATCAAAGATTAAGCAGCTCACATGGTTGTGTGGGAGCGCGCCCTGCTGAGTGCCATAGCGGTAATTCCGCCAGTCGTCATTTTCGGGATTATACCGATATATGCCATAGCCCTGCGTGCTAAGCCATAGACAGCCCTTGGGATCCTCAGCAATGTCTACAATCATCGCATTCAAGTCTCGCACCGGCACATATTCTTGCCTTTCGCGATTATAGCGATTGAGCGTGTTGCCGATAGCCACCCAGAGCCGCCCACGCGAATCGCGCTTCATGGCATAGCTGCTGATGTCGCGATTGCCGGCAAAATCATGACGCACCTTGCCGGTGGCCGTATCCCGCACATAGATGCCCTGGCTATAGCTGCCGATCCACAGATTGTCGCCATCGATCATCAGGGCGTGGAGATTCTCCGGGCCGTTGCCATTGAGGCGAATGGATTCAAATGAGTTGGTCGACGGATTGTATTTGCTCAAGCCCCCATCATCACTGGCTATGTAGATATTGCCTTTCTTGTCTTCGGCAAATGAGGAGATCACATTGCCGCCTACCGAGTTGGCATACTGGCTGTGCTGATGCTTCTCAAAATTCTTAAGATTAGGCCCCAGATAATTGACACCTCCATAGAATGTGCCGATCCATATGCCTCCCTCGTCGTCCTGCACAATCGGATACACAAACTGGTCGCTCAGCGATGCCGCATCCATTTCCTCATGCTTATAAAGGCGCAACTTGCCTGTGTTCCGATCATAGAGCCCGAGGCCCGAGTCGCTGCCGATGAGGATGGCGGCATTTCCTATGGGAGTAAGGGTATGCAGATGGGTCATATTCGGGTTCTTTCCCTCGTTGATCAGCTTGTGAATCTCGCCTGAGTACGGATCGAAACTTATCAATTTCCCATCAAACTCTCCTATCCACATATTATGCTCTTCATCCTCAGTTATGGCAGAGCCATAGGCGGGATATTTCTCCCCATTGCGCCTTAGCTCGAATTTCTTGAAAGCATTCTGGCTTTTGTCATATTTGAAAAGGGCCCCTCCGCTCTGAGCTGAGAGGGTCCATATGTCGTTGCGGCTGTCCACAAAGAGACCGCCCATCTGATTGTTGAGCAAGGAATAGAATTGGAATTGAGGGTCGCCATAGGGATCAGTGACCTTAATGATTCCGCGGCCGATAGTATTGATCCACAGGTTTCCGTCGTAGTCAGATTCGATATTGCGCACCGACACAGCCATCTCCTTGCCTTCCTGATTCCTTATCGGCACATAGTCAAAAGCATTCAGCAAGGGATCATATCTGAAAAGATGAGCGTCGGTTCCGGCCCAGAGGTTGTCGCCATCAGCATGCACGGCGGCAGCATAATTATCATCATGGACGGGAGGATTGCATTGCAGATCATAGCGCCTGAAGGCATAGCCGTCGAAGCGCGCCAGGCCACCGTCGGTGGCAAGCCACAGGAAGCCTCTTGAATCCTGGGCTATATCGCGCACGCAATTCGAGGGCGCTCCCTCTTCTTGCCCGTAATGGCGAAATTCCAGTTTTCCGTCGCTTAGGGCCGGAGCGCCAAGAATCTCCACCGGAAGATTCCCCAATATTATCGCCAGCGCCAAGCGCAGCAATTTCCTTATCGTCATACTCGGCTTTATTTGCTTTTATTTTATCGATGTACCGGAAATAGATACTGAGTAAGGCCATTGGGCGTCGCCGGGATTGTCCTCGCCGTCGATATTGGCCCAATGCTCGGTAGGCGCGCCCATCACCACCAGGTACAGATGCTCCAAGTCAGTTGGCACCTCATACTGTATGGCGCCTCTCTTCGCGCGTTGGATGTCGGTATAGCTGCTTTGGCCGTTTTTGTCCACAGCCACCAGGCCATATCGCCAGCCGGCCTTGTCAACATTCTTAGCCACATAGCCTTTGGCACCAGCCTCGCCCCGGAAATTCACCTTCACGGTGGTGCCAGCCTCGGGCACCGCGAGTTCGATCACGTTGAACCCATTGTTCTCAGGGCAATTCTCCACAGCCGGCCAATAGCGCTGCCCTTTCTTTTCCATTTTGGTATGCCAGCCGTTGCATGCGTACTTGCGAGTGTTGTCCCACACGCGAGGATAGTCCCAATTTACCATGCGGCGCGCTGCGTCGAAATGCTCGTCATTGTATGTGGAGATGTCGATATCCGCAAGGCGCATATAGGTCTGGGCTGGATCCTCGCCTTCTTTGCCCTGGCGGAAGAGTTCGGCTATGAATGGGCGCCCGTGCTTCTCTCCCCAATATTCCAGCACATAGGGCGAGTGATAAATGTTTTCGATATGCAGAAAGGCCTTATGCGTCAGGTCCTGCCATGCTTGCAGATGGAAATACTCGTCGGTCTGCCAATCGGGATTGACCTGCCACAGCATCCACTGCGATGCCATCTCGAAGATGCCGTTGCCACCCCAGCTTACGCCCTCGCCGTCGCACCAGATCTGTGTCTGGAACGAATGGCCCAACTCGTGGGCTATGCAGTTGAGCCTTGGATCCTGCAAGCGGTTGGGAGTCACCCACAGGGCACCTATGGCATCATCGTAACTGCCACCGTAGGCTGTGCCCTCGAGCGAATAGTCGAGCATGACCATCATCTTGTATTTGTCGGCCTTGGTGCCAGGTTTCACCCATGCCAGATCGTGATAGAAATAGCCGTAGAACTGCTCCAAGCGGTCAAGCAGATTGGCCAAGTCCACCTTCATGTTCTGCCCCTCGAGGTCAGGAGCGGTGGTGATGTTGCCGCCAAATTCCTTGGCCCAGAACACCACGATGTTGTCGGTGGCAGCCATGCGGCTAAAGCTCCACTTGCTGTCAGGATTGGTGAAATCATTGTCTTTCAGTTCTTCAGGCATGTATATGGCTTTGCCTACATAATGCTCTGAGCGCTCTGCCTCTATGAGCTGGGGAGCAGCAAGGGCTAAGATCAGGCCCATCGCTATTTTGCACATCTTATTCATGGTAATGGATGATTATCGATTTATGCCACAAATTTACACAAAATTCCACAACTGCCCTACCACGATTGTGGATTGTTGTATTGCAGCGCACAATATTTTCACAAATTGTACAATTTTGTCGGAAAAATTCTGTAAATTTGCACTCTTGAAAGAAACTCAATGACAATTGCATGAGCGAAACGCCTAATAATACGTTCTTCTGGCTGCGGTTCTCCCGCAAGCATCCCATTTTGGCAAATCTGGTCTACATATGCCTGGCTGCCATAATATTGATAGCTCTGGGCTTCCTGTTTCTGAATCGTTGGACTCATCATGGCGACATCGACCAGATTCCCGATGTCACCAGCCTCAACTACGAGCGCGCCATATCGGTGCTTGAGGGTCAAGGCTTCATTGTGGAGGTTTCCGACTCGGTCTACGATGCCAAGCTTACGCCCGGCACCGTGATCAGTTCATGGCCAAGAGCCGGCGCTGTGGTGAAGCCGGGTCGCGAGGTGTACCTCACCATCGCTTCGTTCAAGCCCGTGATGGTCACCATCAACGATCCATTGGTGGATGTCAGCAGCCGCCAGGCCATGAAATACTTGGAGAACGTAGGCATCAAGAACATACGCATCATCAACGTTCCCTCGCAGTATGCCGACCTGGTGCTCGGAGCCAAATATCAAGGCAAGGAGATAACCCCCGGCACACTGCTGCCAATCACGGCCGAGGTGACCTTGGAGGTGGGCATCGTGCCCACAGTCTCTGAGGAAGAGGTTGGCGATGTCCACGAAGACTCCTCATCAGATGTGATCCGCGATAGCTGGAATGGCGATCCGGATTCCGACGACACCCCTCAATCTTCGGCCTATGATTGATCGCGACGACGACGACCTTTCCCTCGAAATCTGCGAGGAACTGCCTCCCGAGCCTACAATAGTCACAGCCGACGGGGTGGAGATGTACGAGCATTTCCATTTCGTTGCCGACAAGGGTCAGGAGCTGCTGCGCGTCGACAAGTTTTTGGCCGTAAGGATCCCCAAGAGCAGCCGCAACCGCATCCAGCAGGCTGCCGAGGCCGGGTGCATCCTGGTCAACGGCAACGCCGTGAAGAGCAATTACCGCGTAAAGCCGCTCGATGTGGTGCAGGTGGTGATGGATCGTCCGCGCTACGAATTTGAGATTCTTGCCGAGGACATTCCCCTTGACATTGTCTATGAAGATGATACCGTGCTGGTGGTCAACAAGCCGGCTGGCCTGGTGGTGCATCCCGGCCATGGCAATTACACCGGCACCTTGGTCAATGCCTTGGCTTGGCATTTCAAGGACAATCCCGACTATGATGTGACCGATCCGCGCTTGGGCCTTGTGCACCGCATTGACAAGGACACATCGGGCCTCTTGGTGATAGCCAAGACCCCGGATGCCAAGACCGACCTGGGGCGCCAATTCTTCAACAAGACCACCAAGCGCGAATATCAGGCAATCGTGTGGGGGGTGCCGCAGCCAAAGCAAGGCACAATCGTGGGCAACATTGCCCGCAACCCCAAGGATCGACTGCAAATGGCGGTATTCGATCCCGAGAGCGGCATCGGCAAGCATGCCGTCACCCACTACGAGGTGATTGAGGATCTGGGCTATGTGTCGCTGGTGAAATGCGTGCTCGAGACCGGGCGCACCCATCAGATCCGCGTGCACATGCGCCACATTGGCCATCCGCTTTTCAACGATGCTCGCTACGGCGGCGACCAGATCCTGCGCGGCCAGAAGACAGCCAAATACGCCCAATTCATTAAAAACTGCTTTGAAATCTGTCCGCGCCAGGCCCTGCATGCCCGCACCCTGGGTTTCCGGCACCCCAAGACCGGCGAGGAGATGTTTTTCGAAGCCCCTGTCCCCGACGATATTACCATGATTATACACAAATTCCGCAATTTATGAAATCTACTTTATCACTTGCAATGACTGCCATGTTGGCCCTCTCAGCATGCGCCCCCAAGGATGGGACTGCTGACCAAGGCAAGATTATCGATCGCACCGATTACAAGAGCGAGACCGGCATCTTCGACATCGAGTGTATGGAATCGCTGGGCCGTGTTAGCGGCATCAACGTGTCGCCCGACGGCTCCAAGGTGCTCTTCGGCATCTCTTATGAGAGCATCGAGGAAAACAAGAGCAACCGCGACCTGTATGTGAAGCCCATCACGGGCGGAGACAGCGTGCGCCTCACCCGCACACCCAAGAGCGAAAGCGGCGAGGTGTGGATTGACAATGGCGATCGCATCGCCTTTATCTATCCCGATGGCGATGGCAAGCCCCAGGTATGGGCCATGAAGGCCGATGGCAGCGCCCGCACCCAGCTTACCTCGGTGGAGAATGGCGTTGAGGGCTTCCTCTTCTCACCTGACCAAAGCAAGATAGCCATAATCTCCTGCGTGAAGAGTTTCCGCAATGCTGGCGACATTTATCCTGATCTGCCCCAGGCTACCGGCCGCGTGATCGATGACCTAATGTACAAGCATTGGGACGAATGGGTCACCGAAATCCCCCACCCCTTCGTGGGCGATTTTGATGGCGCTAAGGTCACCAACCTGGTCGACGTGATGATCGACGAGCCTTACGAGGCCCCAATGAGGCCTTTTGGCGGCATCGAATCGCTGGCTTGGACCCCTGATGCCAAAGGTCTGGTATACGTGTCGCGCAAAAAGACGGGCTTGGAATATGCCATCTCCACCAATAGCGACCTTTATCTCTATGACCTTGCCTCAAAGGCTACTACTAACCTCACCGAGGGCATGATGGGCTACGATACAAATCCCGCCTTCTCGCCCGACGGCACCAAGCTGGCTTGGCTTAGCATGGAGCGCGACGGATACGAGGCTGACCGCAACCGCCTCTTCGTGATGGATTGGGCTACTCGTGAGAAGCAGGACATCACTGCCGACTGGGATTACACAATCGACGATTTCGTATGGGCAAAGGACAGCAAGAGCATCGCTTTTGTGGCTCCGTATCATGGATACATCCCGATGTTCTCAATTGATCTGGCTTCGCATGCTGTGACCACAATGGCCGAAAACATGGACTATGCTGGCATGGCTGAGGCCGCTCCTGGTCAATGGCTGGCTCTCGCCCACACCTTTACCCATGCCAATGAGATTTACACAGTGGCTGGCGGCAAGGTGGAGCAATTCACCGGCGTCAACGATGCCACATTCGCTCAGCTTACTCTGCCCACTGCTGAAAAGCACATGGTGAAGTGCACCAACGGCGAGGAAATGCTCGTATGGTTCCTGCTTCCCCCGAATTTCGATCCCAACAAGAAATATCCTTCGATCCTTTATTGCCAAGGCGGTCCACAAAGCGCTCTTAGCCAATATTTCAGCTTCCGCTGGAATCTCTGCCTGATGGCCAGCCATGGCTATGTGATCATTGCTCCCAACCGCCACGGCCTGCCGGGCTTTGGATCAGCTTGGAACGAGCAGATCTCCAAAGATTATCCCGGTCAGAACATGAAGGATTATCTGTCAGCTGCCGACTATGCCAAGTCGCTCCCCTACATCAATCCCGACAAGATGGGGGCCACTGGCGCAAGCTATGGCGGATTCTCAGTGTACTGGCTGGCAGGCAACCACGACCACCGCTTTGCAGCCCTGTTGGCCCACGCTGGCATCTTCAACACTGAGGCTCAGTATCTTGAGACTGAGGAGATGTGGTTTGCCAACTGGGATATGGGCGGCGCCTTCTGGGAGAAGGACAATGCGGCTGCTCAGCGCACCCATTCGATGTCGCCTCACCGCTTTGTCGACAAGTGGGACACTCCCATCATGATTTCGCATGGCGAACTCGACTATCGCATCCTCTCATCTCAGGGCGAAATGGCATTCAATGCTGCCAAGCTCCGCGGCATCCCCGCCGAGATGGT
>CAYTXF010000041.1:0-13709 GCA_964440745.1 uncultured Bacteroides sp. | reverse complement strand
AGGGCGAAATGGCATTCAATGCTGCCAAGCTCCGCGGCATCCCCGCCGAGATGGTAATCTTCCCCGACGAGAACCACTGGATCCTCAAGCCCCAGAATGCTGTCCTCTGGCAGCGCCTCTTCTTCCGCTGGTTCGACCGCTGGCTCATGGACGAAAAGTAAATATAATCAAAAGGCTAAGTCATAATTTGCCTTCGTCAACGAACTCCGTAGGAGTTCTTTCGAATAGCCACAAAATTGTATCTTTTATTTTAAAAATTGGCACCTTCGGTGCCAATTTTTAATATTTTTAGGAGATTTCCCTATCTATTTGAAAGAACCCCACTGGGGTTTCCTGACTAATGGACATTATCACACACCCTCAATTTAGAACAAATTATTCTTGTGAATCATTTTAGGCTCTTTATCTACTCATTTGTCATTGGTTAGTTTAAGATTTATACCTATCCGGGTAAGTCGAGTTTAGAGAGGCCCTCTACGATGTCATCAGAGGATATGTTATGAGCGTTCATATCAAAGAGCGGAGGTTCTGGCTCTTGATGATAATAATCCCAAAGCTGATTTGCGAGTTCCTTGTTTTCCACGCGGAATGAACCACTCCCTATTACTTTGGCTGGAATTCCGCCTATTACTGTGCCTGGCTTGCAATCCGAGAAGTCCTTGCTGACATGGCTGTTGGAGCTCACAATCACAAAATCAGGAATTTTTGCCCCTGCATTGACAGTAGTGCTGTTGCATACCCATACATTATTGCCTATCTCTATCCCCTTTAGATATGATGGGATTGCTCCTCTATTGAGATTGGCCACATAGTGAAAGTTGTTATCGAAAATCTGACAGCGATGGGCTATACGCACCCTATTGCCAAGTTTAACGCTTTTGTAGCAACTAAAATTCGTCATGTCACTGATTTTGAATTCACTGCCGATTTCAACTTTTCCTGTATGTGATACCCAAAAACGCACGCCCGTATCAATCTGGCCACGACCATGGAAGATGATTAGACCTGCATTGAAAAACTCCGATTGGGCTGAACCAAGCGAGGGTGCGCCTGTCTGATTGCGATTGAATGTGACAAGTTTCCTTTTGACAGGACAATCAAATCTTATTTGACCTGATGTGCCATATATTCTGGGGCGACCATAGACATAAATTGGAAAGTGAATTGCTTGCTTGAAAGGAAGCATGCGAAAATTGATCCACAGCGTGGCAAACGGATTGAACCAATTGCTTGCTAAGGCCCGTTCCAAGCGGCCAATGCCGTACATTTCATCAAATCTGCGCAGCGAGGCTCCTATGCCCTTGCGCTTGATCTTATCTACGATTTTCATCTGAATTTGCTTATGAGTTTATGGGTTTGAGTGAGGAAGAGCTGCCGCTCGCTCCGAGTCGACATCAAGTAAATTATGAATATGTTCACACCAATGGTAATGCCAACTACAGCGATGAGCATGACAAAGGTCTGAGAAGTCAGGACACTATTGATGTAGTAGGTTATGATGCTGGTAATGCATGCCACGCTGCATATTGGCAAAATAGCATCGCGCACATACTGCCAGCGGTTAAATTCAATATATCGCCTTACGATGTTTACCGTCACAATGATATAGCAAATGCGCACTACGCAGAGCACTTGGAACACAATGGTAGGATCCAAGCCATGATAGAGGCAAATCCATCCTATGGGGAAAGCCAACAGGAACACTGTGCTGCCAATCATGGTGTAGAGCCTAAGACGGCCCACCGCCTGGATGGCGGACCACCACGGACTGGTGAGCACATTGATCAGATTATAGATCATAATCCAGATTACAAACTGGCTGGTGTATTCTGGCACCTCGGTAAGCCACAAGTTGAGCACATAATCTACCCTCAACATCAAGGGCAGGCTTATTATCCATAGCAAATAGAAGCCGTAGCGCGAACTGTTGAAGATCAGAGACACCATTTCATCCATCTTCCCCTGCGCGTACTGCTTCACAATCTGCGGACGCACTGCCACGAAAAAGTTGGTGGCGAAGTTGTTGACAGCCGAGTCGACCTGAGTAGCAATCCCCTTGGCAGCATTCACCACAGGCCCAAAGAAGATATTGAGCAGGATTGACATGCCCTGATTGTTGAGCATGTACACAAAGCACCCAATCAGATTCCAGCCTGTAAACCCGAATAGAGACTTGAACAAAGAGAAGTCGAAATCCCATGTCAGTGCACATTCATGATAAATCCGATGGCAATACACTGCCGGAATGGCGCGAGTAACGAGAGTGGCCACCATTATCAGCACCGAATAAAGAATCAGTTTGTCACTTTCAACATAGAGAATCACAAAGGCGATGCCCAATTTCAAGAAGGCATCAAGCACGCCTACCCAGGCGAATATCTTCATGTTCTCATGCGCTATCAGCACCGAGTCATAGGCAGTGCCTAAGAAAGTGAGGCATAGCGAGATATTGAAGCTCCACAACACCCAATTGGCAGCCCTGATGCGATCATCAGGGATTACCAGCTTTGCGTCCAATAGCCAGTGGCCAAACAAGGCAATCAGCAAGAATACTGCCAGAGCAATCACTCCATAGACCAATATCGACAAATTGAAAATTTTCTTTAGTAAGCTGTCGTTATGGCTTCCAAGAGCAATGTTTAGGAATCGTTGTGTAGAATTGGACAGACTTGAAGAAAAGAACATGAAAGAGGCAGCCAAGCCTCCGACCACATTGTAGATGCCATAGTCCTCAATGCCCAAGCCCTCGAGAATGATTCTCGAGGTGTAAAGCGTGACAGCCATCACTACCAGCATTCTGATGTACAAGAATGCGGTGTTCTTGGCTATGCGCTTATTATTGCTTGTTACACTTGCTGACATATGACCTCTGCTACTTTATCTTTTATATTCTGCCATTAAGTCCTGGATGCCATCATACTGTGGGAAAAAGCTCAGCATACCCCCATGGGAGTAACCAGGCATTTCATATTCGCTATATTCAAAGCCAGCCTCTTGAAGGGCTTGGATGAACTCCTGATTGGATTTGACGCGATATTCATTATCTGAATGGCACAAAATTATGTGGGGAAGGTACTCGCACTCACTTACTGAATTGGCTGGTCCGAAGTCGCTCCAATAATCCATATTGCCATGCAGTGATTTCTTTGTCAGCGCCAAAATGTCCTCATCTTCATAAATTGCATCTTGCATGGCAAGATAGCCGCCACCATCAATCATACAAGCCGAATGTAAGTCATGACAATCGAAGTCTGCCCACTCCATATATTTCTGATTGCAAGCCACCAAAGCGGCCAGGTGGGCACCTGAGGAATGGCCTATGAGGTTCAAATCGTGGGGATTGCCCCCATATTCCTGAATGTGATTATAAATCCAATTGATAGCCGATACTACATCCTCAAGATTCACTGGGAAGGCAACTTCACCCGAGAGCCTGTAATTAACGCTTACGCTGATGTAATCCAAATCGCGAAAAGCATTCACTGCATTCGTGCTCCATTCGCTTTTGTCGCCGCTGCTCCAGCCGCCTCCATGGATATAGATGGCTACCGGATGTTCTCTCTCAAGGAGCGAGTCATCGGCAACATAGATGTCAAGATTCTGTGTGCTTGCTCTGCCATAATAGATATTCATATGGCCATGGGTCTCCTCATTGTAATAGGGCACTGGCATGGGTTCATCATCGGCACAACAGCAAAATAAGACACTGAATATCAGCAGAATGATGAAACTTATGCAAATATCCCTACGGCATTCCATATCTTCGCTCCTTTCTTACTTCGTATCTAATATCTTAGGTGTTTTTGCCTTCCATCCAGTCTATGGTATATTGAGTGTTGCGTTCGTCCTTTTGCGATAATATTATAATGCCATAGGTAAGGCTTGCGATAATCAGTCCATGAGGATTCGACAGGGTGGCAAATCCGCCAATGCCCATCCACACCATGCAAAATGCTACTATATAGTACATCTTGGCTAAGCGGTATTTTCTTATTGCCCAGCATGTATAGCCATAGAATAGAAAATATGCCAGCATGCCTAAGATTCCCACCGTCACATAGAGCTGAATCATTTCCACTTCAATTGCAGTGGCAGCCTCCTCAGCCTGCTCTTCATCGACATAATATTCGTTGAAAATGATGTATTTGGGGTTCTTAGTCAATGTCGGATGCAAGAATCCTAATCCTATCCATTGCCTGTGGTATTCACTCACCAAATTTATCTTTGGCAAGGCTTGAGCCATGCGACCCGAGGCAAATTCGGCTAAGTCTTCATCATCCTGCGCCTCTCCAAGATTTATGAATTGGTCGATTGTTGAACTAATTCGCAACGTACTCTCCTCGTTACCAGTGACTCCCATAGCCTTGTCGAAAAAGTATATGGGCACCAACACAATCATCATGGCTATCAGTGAAAGAGCTATTTTGAGAGTATTCTTTTGGAATAGGAGAAATGCTAAAACATAAGCCGATATTGTGGAAAATGTGCGGCATGTGAGAAGAGCCAAACCAATCAATATCCATTGCCAAGGCTTGAGCTTGTAGTAATTCATCACCGGGAAGATCGCAATTGCCATCCAGTAAAGGGCTGGCGGATATTTCCTGATGAAACGAAAAGACAGGGGCTGCCAGTATAGGTCGAAAAATCGTGAAAGTACGCCACCCGGCAAGCGTGTATTAGGCACAAGCACGTTTCCGCTGAAAATCGCGCAATCTATTATGTAGAAAATGCATATGATAAAGATGAAAGGGAAGAGGCGACGGAAGAAGATTGCTATGTTGAACTCCCTGTTAGCGAAGAAAAGCAGAGGAATTGTGAACATGATGAAAAACAGGTACATCTTGAGAGTTATCAATTGCACCCCTAAACTTTCATCGCTCAACATGGCCAATCCTACCAATGCACAAGCGTACAGAATCAGAGCAATGATGGTCTTTCGTGTGGTAGGGGCCCATTTCAGCGCTATGGCACCAATAATGGCTATGATGAAACCTATGTTCCATGGCTGCATCTTGTAGTTGTCAACCGCTGTGAATCCGTAGTTGCCACACCATAAGCAGAAGAGAATCAAAAAGAAATACCGGTCCTTGAAAAACCGATTGATCATCACAATCGCCAAGGCGATATATCCAAGCGGAAACGACAAGCCCACCATTGCCAGGCTCAACAGAGCTGCCAATGGCCACAACCACTCGCGAGGCTCCAGATTCAGATATTCCTTTGGCCTTTCGGTGGTTGGGGCAGCTGTTTCATATGTCGTGGTCGTTGCAGTCAAGTAATCAGGCAGCTACAGTTTTCTTATTCTTTTTAACCATGTCCTGGATGTAAATCATCACTGGCGGGATGCAACATCCTATGAAAATGAATATTACGAACCATACTTTCTTGCTGAATCCAAGAGGTTCGGTGATGGTGTAGGCATCATCGATGATCTCGGCATTTGGCTCACTATTGGCTATGGCAAGCTCAGTCTCCTCAAGACTTTTCAGCAGGTAGGTGTATATCTGGGCCTTCACTTCGCGGTTGCGTGCCAATGACATATAGTCCTTGAGCTGCTTAGGCATATGGCCAAGAGCGCTGGAGCTCTGTGACATATTCTTTCTCAAATCACGCACTATGATTTGTGAGTTATTGTAGGATTTCTCCATCGATTTCACAATATTCTCGCGCATGGCGTCGATCTGTGACTCCAATTTCAAGAGCTGAGTATTGTTGGCAGTGACAGTGCGTGCCAAATCCATTCGGCGCAGTATGAGGTTGTTGTAGGTAGTAATTGCATCGCTAAAGCCAGAAGCTCCCGAAATGGCCGGTATCATGCTATAGGCATTCTCGGGATTAGCCAAGAAATCGAGGTTGCTTTTGAGAATGTCTAATCGGGTAAGCTCGGATGCCAACTTGCTTTCATTTTCTCCGCGCTGTGTGTAAGCGTATTCAGCATCCGACTCGAAATTCACGATTCCGCTCTTCTCTTTGAATGCGAGCAGAGAGTTTTCAGCATCGTCGAGCTGGGTTTCAGCAAGGGCAATGCGCTCCTGCAGGAACGCCGATGTGCGACGGTTCTGGTTGTTTTTGAATTCAATGCCGCGCTGATTGTAGAGCTGAATCACCTTGTTGAGGATTCTTTCTCCGAACTTAGGATAAGGAGTCTTATATCCAAGCTTTATCACATTTGAACGTTTGCTGGCCATATCTACGGTTACGTCTTCGCTAAGATCCTCAGCTGCTAAGCTGTATCCGCACACTGACACTCGGGTTTTTACTGACTCTCCTTCTGGGAAAAAGCTTGTCTTATCAATCACAAAGCTACCATATTCTGTGTCAAGCGTAAGAGGGAAAGACTGATCCTTGACCTTTGCTAAGGTCTTTCTCTTAGCCTTAGCCTTTACGTTGACCTGCCCTTTTGAATTAACTGATATGTTAAATACAATTCTTGTGCGTAATGTATCAGTCATGCCATGAGCAGGATACACTTGCACAGGAAAATCATCATATTTTAAGGTCTTGCCAATTATGCCATCACTGACTGTATGCATAATATTGAGGTCAAGATCCTTGGCCACTTCTTTCAATACGCTATGCGATGTAATGATGAATATCTCATCCTCAATCTCGGCGTTTGCACCCATCAGGCTGCCAAAATCCCCAAGCATGCCCATGGCACTGCTCATCATGCTGCTTGAGCCGCTGGTGGAGAGCACCACATTAGCATTTACCTGATACACAGGTTTCTTTATCTGCAAGAACAGTATGGCCAAAAGGCCCATTATGACAATGGAGATCACGAAATAATACCAATTTTTCAGGTATTGTTTGATCAAGCCCTTGAAATCGATGAAGTCTGATTGGTTTTTGTTTTCTGACATGACGGCTCTGTATTTATTTTATCGCCAAGGCAATGACTAAAGATGCTATTACTGAGCAAGCGCTAACGATGGTTGACACAATCGAAAGCTTATAGGAATTGTTGGTATTATAGTCCGCATTGTCCTTGCGCACTGGCGAAGGCTCCACGTAGATGTAATCGTTCTGCTTCAAAAAGTAATATGGAGAGTTAAGCGTCTCTGCATCGTTGAGGTTGAGGCGAGTGTAAGTGCGCACGCCGTTTTCCTCACGCACTACCAGTACATTTTCACGCAATCCGTAAGGTGTGAGATCTCCAGCAGCAGTAATGGCATCAAGCACAGAAAAGCGCGGGGTTTCTACATTAACGCGCATGGGGTTCTTCACCTCGCCTGCCACATTGACCACAAAATTAACCAATTGCACATTCACCATCGGGTCCACTACTTCCTGGCTTATGCGCTGGGTCAGATAGTCGCGAAGCTGTTCCACATTCATTCCAGCCACATGAATCAAGCCTAAATGCGGGAAGTTGATATCGCCATTGGAATCCACTATGTAAGTCTGCTGACGCGGCTGAGTGTTGAGCTGAAGCGACGACGCTGTGGCTGGATTTTCCGAGGGCAGATTGAAAATTGCCGTAGCCGAGGGAATCTCAGATGTCACGGTTATGTAAAGTTCGTCAGAAGGTTGGATTTTTACCAGATAGTCTCCCACCGGAGTGCCCTGCTGAGTCACATCAATGTTCTCGAAATATGTAAGCGGCGCGCGTTGGGTTGTGCATGAAGCCATTAGCAGCACTATGCCCATGGCCACGCATTTACTGATTAATTTCATATTAGCCTGTTATAGGTTTCACATTTAGTATGGCAAGGATGGCCAAAGTCAATCAATTTTATTAATTTTAACGTATCAGCAGAGGTTTTATTATGATTTCTCCCTGCATTGAGAATACAAAATTACTGACTTTTGCTCAAACTACCAAAAATTTCCTCATTATGCCCTTCTTCAAGCATGGGACTCCATTAGGGAGGATGTCTCTATGGGATACAATAACCAACCCCACTTTTACGTTATTTTGATATTAATATCTATGGCCAAAGATCCACCTTCATGATACCAAAAACACTACATCTATGCTGGCTTAGCGGTGATCCTTTCCCAGCCGATATTCAGCGCTATATTGATACCTGGCGGCAAATTATGCCAGACTATAAAATTAAGAAATGGGATTTCAGTGTCTTTCCCCGTGGCAAAAGCCGCTGGGTGGATCAAGCCTTTGACTCTCGCAAATACGCTTTTGCCGCAGATTACATCCGAAATTATGCGTTATTCACCGAAGGAGGCATTTATCTGGATGCGGATGTAGAAGTGCTCAAGAGTTTTGACCCCCTGCTCCATCTTCCCTATTTCATGGGATATGAGAATGGCAGCGGATGCATCGAGGCTGCTGTCTTGGGAGCAGAACCAGGCAACCCCATTTTCAAGACAATGCTGGAGTATTATGACGGTCATGAATTCATCAACCTGGATGGTTCGCTTAACACCACTCCTCTCCCCCAACTCAAGGCTCAACTCTTAAACCCTATTTATAAATTCGAACCTATCAATGACCCAAAAGATTTTGACTATGATACTGCCAAAATCTGCATCCTCCCATATGATTATTTTAGTCCCATTCATCATGAGACCAAGCGCCTGATGAGCACCTCACACACAATGGTAATCCATCATTTTGCGGCTTCATGGGCCACCGGCTGGCCAAAATACCGCAATTACCTCAAACAGCTTCTCGGCCCCACGGTGTATGGATGGGCAATCAAGGCAAAACGATTTGTGCTCCGACGCGACAAGTAGTTCATTAACCCTAAGTAATATGCCACCAATATTAAGACCTTGTTAGGAAAAAGGCTTAGATGACCCAGGTCATTTGTTTTCAAGGATCCCCTTGAGGTCAGTGGCGAATCGAGCGCTAAGGATTTCTGCACCTTCGCTACAAAGGTGTGCGTCATCGGCCCAGTATGTGGGATCATCGCATAAAAATCCCTGAGTGTGATAGTCAACGAAAGGCAAGTCGTAAGTCTTGGAGGCTTCTCTAAAATATTGGTACTGAATTGTATCAGTAGTTCCATAATAGGGCGATGCACATAGTATAAGTGTCACCCCATGGCTCTTGCACTTGTCTATAAACTTTTTGAAATATATCTCCGCTTCGGGATTGACTTCAAAGCGTTCAAGCTGTATCTTATCAAAAACCTTATTCGTCTTTGCCAAAGGTTCGTAACCTTTGAAATAAGGGACTCCATCCGACTTCTTCATGGATAAGAAATGACGTACAAAAGTAGTGTTGAAGCGGGATGCATGCGATATAGCATAGCCATAATACTTGCTCTGCTGCTTCATTACCGAATCAAGACCTTGATTAAGACCGGTAAAGGGCGCCAGCAATGAAAGCTTCTGACAATCTGCCTTCAATATATTGCCAACCTCCAGCACCACGCATTCTGGTGTATGACGCTCAAGCATCAGCGACAGAAGGGCGTATTGAAAATAAATGTCCATGGTGCCATCGATTCCGGCATTGAATACGCTCTCTCCCAAAGAATCTGATATTTGCGAGGGTATGAAATGATGTTGGGTTCTGGAGGATCCCATCAGCCATATGGATGATGTATCATTCATAGCCGCATTTTTGAGATGAAAATCCAGAGTGTGTTGACTATTCATAAAGGCATATTCGCATCCTTTGCCTATCAGTCGGTCGATGGCAAAGAAAGCGATTAAGACGCATATTACTATTATGATATTTCTACGCATAGCTGTCAAAATTGGAAATAGATAAATTGTCCTCCATCAAGTACACCACACATAAGGATGATAAAAACCATAGCCAAAGCAAAAGAGCCCCCGGTGACCGGTGACAATTTGATCTTATCCCACTCGCGACCACGCTCCTGCCAGATTTCTTTTATAACCAAGATTGCCAAGGCCGCAATCAAAATTAGCCACTGCCCTTTGACTAAGCCTGGAAAAGGAGCTCCCATTTCCGTGCCAATCTTCTTAAAAGCAAGCAAGGCATCACTCATGGTATTTGCTCTGAAAATGATCCATCCTGCCACTGACAAAGCAAAAGTTATAAGTATATTGAAGAAGTTAATGACCTTCCCGGGACGGAAAATCGTCTCTCGATTATATCGAGCCTTCATCAAGCGGCGCTTTGTCGCATTCACAGCTAACAGGATGCCATGATATAACCCCCATACTATGAAAGTCAGGTTTGCTCCATGCCATAGTCCGCTTACACCGAAGGTTATGAGGAGATTTCTTTGGTGTTTCTTTATTGAACAGCGGCTTCCACCGAGAGGCTTATACACATAGTCGGAGAACCAGGTAGAAAGCGAAATATGCCACCTTCGCCAGAATTCTTTGACTGAGGTTGAAAGATAGGGCCGGTTGAAGTTCTGCATTAACTTGAAACCCATGCATTTCGCTACACCAATAGCTATCAGCGAATAGCCACCGAAATCACCGTAGATTTGGAAAGTGAAAAGTATCGATGCTAATAGAAATGATCCACCATTGTGTTGGGTAGGATTATTAAAAATCGCATCAACATAAGTGGCGCATCTGTCGGCTATGACAAGCTTTAGGAAGAATCCCCAAAGCATGAAGTTGAGACCTCGTGCTATGTTTTCTGACACAAATTCCTTCTTTTCCTTAAATTGTGGCAAAAGATTGGTTGATCTTTCTATGGGACCTGCCACTAATTGCGGGAAAAAGGATACAAACAGGGCATATGTCCAAAAATCCTTCTCAGCCTTGATTTTCTTTTGATATACATCTATGCTATAACCCAAGGCTTGGAAGATGTAAAATGAGATGCCCACGGGAAGCAGTAGGTCCAGTCCCTCAATCTTCCAATCGATTCCAGCGCTGGCAAGACCATGGGTAATGCTCTCTGCCAGCCAATTCCAATACTTAAAAAATACTAAGATCAGTACATTAGAAACTATGCCTAAAGTTATCCAAATTTTCCTATGTTTGGGCAATTTCTCAATCGCCAATGCCGCAAAATATGTAACGCTGGTACTCCCCAATAGCAAAAGAGCATATGTGGGATTCCAACACATATAGAAAAAATAACTTGCCAATAGTAAAAACAAATTCCTGACCCTTAAAGAAGGAATACAAAAATAAATTCCAACTACTAAGGGGAAAAATAATAAGAATTGTAATGAGTTAAATAACATAAAAGGTAATGATTGGAAATAACTTACAAAATTAGTAAAAAAATGCGACATTCCTTATAGAAATGTCGCAAAAGATTTATAATTCCATTTAAATACCTCTAATCCCAATCTCAACTGTACGTGACAGTCGATGTCAAACTCATTTAGGATTTCACATCTTTCTACCACATCATGGCAAGCAACCAAAATGGATGGATTTGGATGTGGGATAATCTGTTTGGTCTCTCAGCACCCAATCGGAGTTTTTGGGTTTTATATATTCAAGAGTTTTCCATGTTTCATACTACTCCTACTCATCAACATACTGTTGTTCGTCTTCAAATATTTCCCGCATCTTCTGCTGGAGCAGTTTTTTGTCTGGCATTGCCAACTGATATTTGGCCACCATTGTGGGAGACAGACTACGGCTAAGGGCGTATTCCACCACCTCATCATCCTTGTCCTTGCAAAGCAGGACGCCAATGCTTGGGTTCTCGTGTGGTTTTTTCACATCGCGGTCAAGCGCTTCAAGATAAAAGTTCAGTTGTCCCAGGTCAGCAGGCTTGAAAGCTTCCACCTTAAGTTCAAATGCCACAAGGCATTGTAATTCACGATGGAAGAAAAGCAGGTCAATGTAGAAATCGCTGTTGCCCACCTGCACCCGGTATTCATCGGCTACGGGCAAAAAGTCCTTACCTAATTCAAGCACAAACTTCTTCATGTGCTTTATCAATGCACGGCGAAGATTGGGCTCTGGCTTCGCTTCCCGACCAGTTATATACTCTATAACATAAGTATCACGGAACACCTCTTTTGCCTTATCTCCAATTTGTCGTGACAATGTCGCGACTTTATCTTGTGAGAGCATTGTGCGCTCATAAATTGATGAAGAAATCTGGCGGTCAAGTTCTCGGTACGACAAGCGGTCACGCACGCATAGACGTAGGTAAAATTCCTTCTCTGTGAGCGTTTCGCATCGTCCCAATATTTTGATGTTGTTGCTCCAGCTTAATTGTCGTGACAGTGTCACGAGTTTTTCATCATCCTTATAGGTTTCATAGAGTTGGCGCATACGCCAAAGGTTCTTAAGGTTGAAACCTTTGAGTTCTGGAGCGGTTCGTGCGATATAAGATGCAAGGTGTTTTACAATCCCATCGCCCCAGGCTGATATGGCCAATTTCTCAGATATGTACTTACCAACTTGCCAATAGACTTCTATAAGGGCCGTATTGGCAAGGCGTAGTAATTCGTTTCGACGGTTACGGATTAGGTCAACAACCTCACTGAATTGTTGTAACTGCAAAGCGTTCGGTGTGGATTCTACTATATCAGTATGCTTTTTCATGCTCTTTCTAATTCTATATACGAGATTTATATCTTCAACCGCATAAAAGAAAATTATCCCTATCCCAGCAGGGTGCGGTAGAGGGTGTTGAGGGTGGAGATGGCGGTGGATTTGGAGAAGGCGGAGGATTTTTTGAGGGCTGCTGCGGCATGGGCGCGCAGGAGGGCGCGGTCGTCGATATAGCGGCCTATGGCTTGGCTTAGGGCCTGCTGATCGCCGGGGGCTACGAGCATGCCTTCCTGGCCATCGGTCACCAGGTCGGGGATTCCGCCAACATTGCTGGCTATGATGCCCTTGCCTGCTGTCAGGCCCTCAATTATGCACACGGGCTGCGCCTCGTAGTAGGATGGGAGCGTCACCACATCAGTGGCTTGCAAAGCCTTGATCTTCTCATCGCCGCTTACATAGCCGCGATATTGCGCCATTTCCTCAAGCGAATGGTCAGCAATGAATTGCCGCATCTGCTCTATCTCCGGACCTACGCCGCAGATGGTGAGCACAACTCGCCCAGCCCACTTCTCGCGATTCTTCGCAAGCACCTCAAGCAGGTCAAAGAGGCCCTTTTCATGGTTGATTACCCCTAAGAACAGCATCCGCAGGGGCTGATCGGCCTCAGAGAGGGCCGACTCAGGGATTGGCTCCACGAAATTATTGATAATGTAGATATGAGGATGGCCGAAATTTTGAGCATAGTATTCTTTCCATTTCTCGCTGAGCACCACCAAGGCGTCGCATCGCTTGATTGTGTGGCACGCCTTGCTTACACCGATTTTGGCTATGAAGCTGGGCAGCTTGCCACCATGGCTGTGGAAAATGATCTTGAAGCCCAATAGCTTCCCCCACATCACGATTATGCTCTTGCGCACGAACGATTTGCCCGAGGCTGAATGGATATGCAAGATCTTGCGGCCCTTGGCTCGGTCTATGGGCAGCAATGCCATGGTCTTTATCATAGGCCACAGGCCAGCCACGGTGCCGCGCATGGAGTTGGTGCAGTGATAATGAAATGGCTGGATAATGCCCCTGAGAGCCTTTATCACAGCCGCCATGCCTCCAAGAGCCGTAATGTCGGGCCCTATGGTCACTACCTTGTCATATATATTGCCATCGCCACTCACGATCTTAGGGACTATTGCTTAAAGCGAAATAAGTACGCCCGTGGGGAGTCGAACCCCAATCGATGGAACCGGAATCCATAATTCTATCCATTGAACTACGGGCGCATACTCAAATTCAACGCAAAGTTAATGATTTTTTTTGAACTGACCTTACTATTTCGATAGAAAAAAGCCTCG